>NZ_JBFTNT010000270.1:0-5852 GCF_056397585.1 Pedobacter sp. 05L430
GACTTTGATTGACCAGATTTTCAGTTTCAGCATTAAAAAAGGAAGTATCCAGAGAGGCGTAAGTTGAGGGTTTAAAAGTATAGGATATGGCAGAGGATAAGCGAGAAGCCCTGCCAATTCTTTGTTGTACACCCAACTCTATTTGATAATTCTTGTCGTTAGAAGACCTTGTTTCCCGGTCTTCGGTAGTTATAGGTTCTGGGCCAAGGAAAATTTGCGTGTTAGATCGTTCATMAGAAAGCTTATTGCGGATTGCATAAGCACCGAATGTAAGTTTAAGGTTTTTATTAGCATGGCTCACAGCAGAAAGACTTCCTGAAAGCGTGTTATTAAGACGAAAGTTATTGTTGTCGAATGGGTTAGTATCTCCTATAGCATGATTAATTAACTTGCCGTTTGAGTTGTTGTATGCTGTTTTACTATTAAGGCTTAACAAATCTTCCTGGTATTTGCCCGTATTGTTATTGCTTATGTAAGAGAAGGCCTTAATTCTTTTGTATAGAGAAACCACATTGGCAGACACATCGTTTCTTTTATTGATGCCAACCGCCAGATCTGCACTCCCTAAAATACTTTTATTGTTTTTTAATTTAAGATTTAAGACAACCTCATCAGAGCTTATTATTCCATTCAATAGGTCATCTTCGATATAATTCTCTATTGCTTGTACCTGTTCTACAAGCTGGGGTTTCAAATTTTGGGTTATGGTTTTATAATTCTCACCCGTCATATCGTCCCCCTCTAATAAAACCTTGGTGATTTTTTGTTGGTTATAAGTGATCGTGCCATCTTTACTTACAGACATGCCTGGCATTTTTCTGATCACACTTTCAATGTTCTTATCCTCCGCGGTTGTTAATTTAGCTACGTTAAAACTGGTCGTATCATTATGAATTGCTACAGTCGGTTTTTCAGCCTTAATGTTTATTTGCTCTAATTGTTTTGGGTCATCAAGTAATTCGAAGTTATGACTAATTACATTGCCGTTAAAGGTACTCGATTCTAATTTTAGTGTATCGGTTTTTAGACCGATGTAACTGGCTATTAAGTATATAAATTTCGCACCGCCTAAATTCGCTTCTAAAACGAAGAGCCCATTGGTATTGCTGTTTGTATAAGAAAGGATAGTACTGTCTGCTGTTTTTAACTGCAAAGTTGCATATGCAAGCGGCTGCCCGCCAGTAGTAACCTTACCATTTAAAGTTAATTTTTGCCCGAAACCGGCAAAAGATATTAAAATAAATAAGAGTGAAAATACAAATTTCAAAACAACTAAAGTTTTTCCATTTTGGGCGGTAAAGTTACTGTGAAAGACGAGCTTCCCCCACTGCTATTCTGCTGCTCACTTGCCCTCGATAGCGCTGCATTTTGGGCAACACGTTTTTTATAAGCTGCAATAAAATAGGCATGGCTTACAGCCTTCTCTTTTGAATAAGAAAAGGGAATACTGATTATTTTGGGGTCGAATACTGCTTTTAGATTAATGCCGGTAAGTTCATAATTATATTTCCCTTCTAAATCTTTTGCAACAATGATTAAACCGGGCAGTCCGCAGAACTTCCATGGTCCATTTGGTACAGAAATGGCGTCGGTAAACCAAACTTCAAATTGACGCCCTCTAAAGTTGGTAGTTGCCCGTGTACAGCTATAGTTTAATATTTTTTTCTTTTCCTTAGTTATTGTCCACTTAAAATTAGCCAGTGTATCCTTAATCAAATAAATATTACGCTCTATAAAGTCTGAAAGTTGAAGTTCATTTTTGCTGAAATCTTTGTAAACAAATATGGGCTTGCTATTTTTCAGAACTTTCGTTTCCACGAAACTATTATCTCCGTCTGCTACTATGGTGTTAGATAAATTTTTAGGTAGGTTTATCTCAATAGACTTGTTTCCGGAAAAATAAACTATACTGTTTATCTCTGTAGCGCTACTGACACCATCGTTTTTTGTTAACTTATAATTTATCGTTCCTTTAACTTGTGCGCTTATATTAAACGTTAAAAAGCACAATATAAAAGCAAAGCTTAGAGTCGATTTGTTTTGATACATAAATTGTAAGGATATGAGAGGTGGGTATAATTTAAAAAAGATGAGTTCTCCTTTTACAAAGCAGCACTCATCTTTTTGTTTTCAAACAGTAGAATAAAGCCTAAATACGTTTTATAATAAGGGTAATTAAACCGTTAAGGTTTCTTGGGGCTTAATAAACGTGAATAGGGCTTGATGGGTCGTCATTTACCGCTGCCTCTACGGCATTTTGACGTGCTCTTGCAGCATCCATTGCGGCTCCGCAGGTTGCACCACTACCATAGTAAGTATAAGAGCCGTAAACAGAACCATCTGGATACACATAAGTTACCGTAAGTGCTGCGTTACACTGCTTAGCAGCAGCAGTAGAAATTAAAGGAGAAGCGAATGTAGCAATGCCGATTAAGCACAACGCTACGAAAGAAGAGGTTTTTTTCATAGAAATAGATTGAGGATTAATTTTTCAATAATAATTTACACTTATCATGCCAAACGAGCAGCTTTAAAAGATAATGGCATTTTTAACCCTCAAAAAAAGAAATAAAGTTGGCAAGTACTGATTAGATAATACTGATAGCGCTCAGGTATTTGTATGTTAAATTATACATCCCTGTCAAATAAATGTATTAAATTTTTAAGTAAACACGCTTACTCGTATCCTTATTAGAAGCTGATGCAACTACGATGTAGCAATGCAGCTCTTCGCCAATATAGACTCGAAGAATTTAATCCCAGTATCCAGTTAGACACCACATTATGGTTCGGCAGTGCTTGCTTCAGTATCAACTTCGATACTTCTCCGATATATCTTCTTAGCAACTTTGATGCACGTCCGTTCTGAGATGAAGATACACCGAAGTTGCTAAGACGTTGATACGAATTTGATACTGAAACAGTCCAGAAGCAAGTCAGAAGCATCCCAGAAGCAAAGCAAGGATTCACTTCAGCCATGAAACTTTATGCTCACTTTTATGTTTTTTACCTATGACGTCCGCATATAGCGCCGGTCTTCTGGCCATAATATATCTTGAGCCACCCGCATCGGTAAGTTTTTCAGGATCTAGTTCCGCCACTGAAATTTCATTATCTAAAGATCTGCATTCCGCTATGATCTCACCAAACGGATCCAAAATCATGGAACAACCATTTTTCAACTGATCGTCGTCCATTCCAATAGGATTTGAAAATACCGCGTAAACAGCATTATCATAGGCTCTTGCAGGCAACCACTTCATCAACCATTTCCTGCCTTTATCACCATCAAATTCTTTCCTCAGTAACTGGACGTTCGCATTTTTGTCCCTCCACAGGCTAGCGTCAACAAATCCCGCCCCTGGTCTGCTTGATGGTGTACACATCGTTACATGTGGCATAAAAATCACCTGAGCTCCTAAAAGTCTTGTTGCTCTTACATTCTCAATAATGTTATTATCGTAGCAAATTAAAATCCCACATTTCCAGCCTTGCAATTCAAATACAGTATAGGCAGACCCCGGCTTGATATAGGGATTAATGAACGGGTGTAACTTGCGGTGACTAGAGATTAAGCCGTTTCCATCTACACATACATATGCTTTATAGAGTTCATTATTTTCATCTTTCTCAAATAGACCTGCGAGAATAACAATTCCATATTTCTTTGCAAATCCAATGAGAGCAGCTACGCTCGGTCCATTTGGTATGCTTTCACTAAGCACTAACATTTGCTCATAGCTAAGGTTCCTTGCAAACGTATAACCTGTAATCGAACATTCATGAAAACTAATAACATCAGCCCCATCCTTTGCTGCCTGTTCGGAAAGCTGTTCAATCATTTTAAGATTATACTCCTTGTCGCCACTTTTGTTTTCAAATTGCGCAGTAGCTATTTTTATTTTTTTCATGACACAAAATTATCCCTCGGCCTTCAACAATGATTGGAAAATTCCGACAACCATATACATATAACTAAAAACTATATTGATGGAAATGAAGATTCAGCCCTAAAACCGCATAAAATTAATTGCAAGCTTATTGACATTTAACCTGTATTCCATCGGTGTAATACCGGTCATTGTCTTGAAATAATTGTTCAGGTGAGATTGATCATAATAACCAGCTTTATAAACCGCAGTAGTCAATTTGCTTTCTGCAGAAAGATCTCTGAAGATCTTTAAAAAGTGCTGGAAACGAATTACATTCATGAACTTTTTTGGTGAAACACCAATCTGCCTACGATAGAGTCTTTCCAGCTGTCGCTCACTCATTTGTAGTTCCTTCAGCAAGTTTTCCATTCTAATAAGCCCCTCATGTTTATTGATGATTTCAAGGCTAAAAAGCAGATCAGGATTCAAACCGTTGCTTTTTTGGAAACGCTCAAGGAGAAAGCTTTCTATGGTGTCAATTACCTCATGAAGACTTTTACTTTTCGCCGCCTTTCGTTCAAACGGAATCGCCT
This sequence comes from Pedobacter sp. 05L430, assembly GCF_056397585.1. NCBI lineage: Bacteria > Pseudomonadati > Bacteroidota > Sphingobacteriia > Sphingobacteriales > Sphingobacteriaceae > Pedobacter > Pedobacter sp. 05L430. Next base: position 4,466 of record NZ_JBFTNT010000270.1, read on the forward strand.
CAGCTCCGATAAGATCAGTGGGAAGAAATATCCCATCATTTAGCTCATCAGCAGACATCCCAAATAATAAATTAAGTGCAAATGGGCGTAATACAACAACCAACAAAGCCATTTGACCCTGAATTTTAAGATCTCTATAGGCAGACATTTGGCCATAAATAAACATCGATGGCAATTGATCTCCAAATGGATAATCACTCGTGCTGATCAGCATATTTTTAGTCAGCGGAACGACTATGCCTGGTTGTCCGTCAGAAAACAAACGATATGTCATCTCCTCCAACTCATTGGTATGCAATAATAAATAATGCCTGATAAATGGCACTAGCTTTTTACTCGGTTCAAACTGCATTTTACTTAATCTATAAAAATAAGTTTATTCCATCTCTTTTGTAAAGATAACATGATTGAACCATACTTCACCACCCGAGATCGAACTGTAAAATCTTCTTTTCTGTGCAATGGAGGCACATTACAAAATATAAAACCAAAAACCCCTCTCTAAGTGCTTTAGAGAGGGGTTTGTACCGTGGAATAGGAATACTTTGAACATATGGAACGCTTTTTATCGCTCATTGAGCCRATAATTGATTGATTTAGAAAAAAAGAGATGATTATATGCAGGCTCTTTTCATCAATAACTAGCTTCAACAATTAGACTTATTTATTTGATCCCTATGTGAGCCTTTTACTATGAGATTAGTCTACTGCAACCACCACATTTTCATTCGTTTCCACTTTATCATTAACTTCAGTTTTTTAGCTGGCAGTTCTCGGGCCACCCTCTAAATTAGCAATACTAATGCTCAATTCCCCAAAATCAAATGGTTTTACCGTCTTTAATTAAATGAATGTCTGAACTCCAAAGGCGAAACATTTGTCTTTGTCTTGAAAAGTTTACTAAACGATTGTGAATGTTCAAAGCCCAATTCATAAGCAATTTCCGAAACGGAAAGATTTGTAGTTGATAATTTTTCTTTAGCTTTTTCTATGATTGCGTTCTGAATGTATTGTTGTGTGTTAAGCCCTGTCAATGAACTCAACATGTCACTCAAATAGCGTTGCGATAGCTTTAATTCTGTACTGATGTATTTCACTGATGGCAAGCCATTTTTCAGACTGTTTTCTTCTCCAAAATAGCTGTTTAAAAGTTCGTCCAAAGAAGTTATGATGTCGTGATTGATTGCTTTCCTCGTGATAAATTGCCTGTTGTAAAAACGATTGCTATAATTCAATAACAATTCTATTTGCGACACCAAAACATCCTGGCTGAAACTGTCAATATTGTTGTCTAATTCATTGGCTATTGTAGCAAATAAATTGGCTATAATTTCTTTTTCTTTTGCTGATAGAAATAAGGCCTCTGAAACATCGTAAGAGAAAAAGC
>NZ_JBFTNT010000271.1:0-11811 GCF_056397585.1 Pedobacter sp. 05L430
ATGTTTATTCAATTTGTTCAGTATTAGAAAGCTCTCTTGAGCTAGACATCTAACAGGCGTCTGTGGTAGTTGATTTGACCAAGGTGATAAGCTAAATGTGAGCTGAGGTAAATCAACATGTACTTTACTGATCTGTCATTCTCTAAAACTTTTACCTCCGGATATTCATTTTTCAGGTCTTGTTCGGTTAACTGGTCGATGGAGTCTGTAACTACTTTAATGGTATCCTCAATTTGTTTAATCAATTCATTTCTTGGAACATCCTTTAGTGAAAACTCAAGTTCTCTATTTCTGATATATCCGGTTTTACCAAGTTCTGCACCAATGAAAGTATTCAGGTTTCCCACTAAGTGCAAGCATAAATTACCTGCAGAATTGCTTATCGCATTTTCAGTTCGCCAAATGTTTTTATCGTTCTGATATTGTTCAATTTCAAGCTTTACTTTATTCAAATCTCTTGTAAAGAGGGTTTTTAGGGATTCTTTTAACATATTATATTTATAAATCTGCAATTTGTTTTAGTATTAATTTAGAGATGACATCTGCATTGGCATAAACCATAAAATGTCCACCGCCTTCAATCCGTATATCAGGTTTGTTATATCTGAATGGCAATATATTATCGGCCGTTCCATGAATATGGGTTAAATTTATTGGCCTTTCTTTATTCCGCCAGCTTAAGATACAAGTTAACGCCCATTTCATAAAAATAGGGTCACTATCTATCACAAGTTGTTTCAGTAGTTTAATTTCTTCATGTGTTTTAGCGCCAAGGAACTTCAAACCAATGTTGTTCCCTCGTTTTAAAAGGCTGACAGGGATTGCTTTTTGTAAGCTTAAACTACCTGCCATCCGATAATACCATGGTAATTCCTTAAAAACGGGTGTACTGGAAATGAGAAAAGTATGTGACGGCTTCAATTGCTTAGAAATTTCAGTAGCCAGCATGCCACCAAAGGATAGGCCAACTAAGTAAAATGGAGAAGAGGCATCTATTTTAGCTGCCAATCGGAGCGCGTATGCCTCGAGCGATTCATTTTTTAATGCAGGAATCCAATCCAGATAAACCAGTTCGAAATTAGGTGGGAAAACAAGCTTTTTAAATGCGCGCCTGTCGGCCCCCAAGCCACTGATGAAATATATCCTTTCTGTCATTGCTGACATAAAATAAATTTCAATCCAGTTGATTTTGAACCTGTAAGGCAAATTGCGCTACAATTTCCTGACGCTTCGGATAGCTTGTCGCATTATGATACCCCTTCAATAAAAATCAAAAAGAATTTGCTTTGCAGGCTGCACGAGAATGGGGAATGGCTTGCTGTAAGGACGGATTTTGAAAGCAGAGAAAGATTCCTGGAGGAATATCCGGAAAGCTGTTTCATTACGCCGCACTATAAAGACTATCCTTATATCTGCCTATACGTAAACAGCTATAGTAGAGAATTGCTAAAGGAGGTACTTGAAACGGGCTTTAAGGCTATTACAGAGAAAAAGCAGAAATAGAATTATTTAAATTCGGTCGATTTTTACTATGCACGTATTTAGCTGAAGATTTAATTTCGGGTAATAAAATAATATGAATTTAAATTACATCTCATGAGTACCTATATCTTATTTAAAGCTGTTTTTATTATCCTGATTCTAAGTTGCCTTGCCGTTATTCTAAGTTTAAGTATGTAGTATTTGCGCAAAAGTGTTCAGCCGATATTCGTTTTGGCGATCGTTTTATTTAGTTTTGCATATGGCAAAGCTTCATTCAAAACCTCAGATACATTCTTCCAGCTTAAATTTTTTAGATCAATTAAAAGAAAACAACAATAGAGAGTGGTTTAACGAGCATAAAGAAGAATTTCTAAAAGAGCAAGCGCTTATAGAAGTCTTTGCTGACGGCTTGTTACAGGACCTAAATGTAGACGATGTAATAGAAACTCCTTCCGGACGAAAAAGCGTGTATCGTATTTATAGGGATACCCGGTTTTCTAAAGATAAAACCCCATTCAAAACCCACTGGAGTGGTAGTTTCAGGCGCGCCACCAAGTACCGCAGGGGAGGATACTATTTTCATATAGAGAAGGGGAATAGTTTTATTGCAGGCGGATTCTGGGGGCCATCGGCACAGGATTTAAAACAAATAAGGGAACATATTGGTTTTGATGCCACGCCATTAAGAGAGATCATACAGAGTGGCTCCTTTATTTCAACATTCGAAACATTGAAAGGAGAGCAATTGAAAACCTCGCCTAAGGGTTTCAATGCCGATCATGAAAACATTGATTTATTACGATACAAGCAGTTTTTGCTCATTAGAARGTTTTCTGATGAAGAGGTTTTAAATGAGCGCTTTTTAGCGCAGGCAACGCTAACCTTTAAAAATATGCGCCCATTTTTTGATTATATGAGTGAGATATTGACCACTGACATTAACGGAATTGAAATTTAAGTACTGGGATTAGAGGTTCTTTATATATTCTCGTGGCGTATGACCATATTGTTTTCTAAATTCTCTGCTAAAATATTTTGGATCGTTAAAACCTACCAGATAAGAAATTTCTGATATGGTATACCTATGCTCAGCTAACAGTTGAGCGGCCTTTTTCAATCGAATTGTTTTGATAAAATCATTTACAGAAAGGGTTGTCATTGTCCGGATTTTCTTGTAAAGTACGGGCTGACTCATTCCAATTTTTTGGGCCAATTCGGGTACGCCAAAATTTTCATCAGACAGATGACTTTCAATATAACCCAGGATTTTAGTCATAAATGCATGGTCTGTAGAGTTGATGGTTATGTCTTGAGGCTGTAGGTTTACCTGCTGAACAAATTTTTGGCGCATTGTTGCTCTTGATTGCAATAAGTTACGCACGTTTAGCAGCAACAGATCCATGCTGAAAGGCTTAGTGATATAAGCATCGGCTCCGGTTTCCAGTCCGCTTAACTGATGGATGTGCGATGACCTGGCAGTAAGGAGAATTACGGGAATATGGCTGGTACGTTCATCTGTTTTTAACTTACTGCATAAGGCTAATCCATCCATTATTGGCATCATTACATCGCAGATGATCAGATCAGGTAGCAATTCAATTGCTGTTTCCCATCCCTTAAGCCCATCAACAGACTCCCTTGTGTGATATTGTTTGCCAATAGCACCGGCTATGAGTTGCATAATCTCTGCATTATCTTCTACGATCAGAATGGTTTCCTGGGCTTTGGGGTGTTTATTTTGCTCAGCGGCTTCCTCTTCAACAAATTGTTGTACGTACAGTTTGGACGGGAAGTCTGCACTTTTAACTTCACTAAGTTCGCTTGGCTTAAAGTGCGAATTTCCTTTTTTAAGCTTAACAATAAAGCAAGTATAGCCAGGCTCTTGAGTGGTGGCTGGATTACTTAGGATTTCTATTTTGCCATGATGAGCTTCAATGATGCTTTTGGACAAGGCCAGACCTATCCCAGAACCAATATGGTTAGATTCTTGCTCGTCTACCTGGAAGTAATCACTAAAAAGTTTGTTTTGGCTTTCATACGGAATGCCCTTTCCATTGTCTACAACTTTAATTTCTACGAATTGGTCATATTCATTTATAGATAATGTAATCTTTCCGCCGTTGTTGCTAAACTTAAATGCATTAGAAAGCAGGTTGAAGAGTACTTTTTCCATCTGTGCTTTATCAAAATATACTATGGTTTGGTCATATTGATGGAGAAAATCGTATTGAATGTTACGAGTAATTGCATTGTGCCGAAATGCGAGGAACATCTCATTTGCATATGCGACAATGTTACCCTTAGTTACGTGTAATTTCAGATGACCGGTTTCAGCCTTTCTAAAATCCATTAATTCCGTTATAAGCCTCATTAGCCTGTCGGCATTGTTTTTTATTGGAATAACCTGTTGATGAATTTCCAGATTATCCTGTGATGTTTTAGCAAGGTTTTCTAATGGTGCAAGAATTAATGTTAACGGAGTTCGAATCTCATGGGCGATATAGGTGAAGAAGTTTAACTTCATCTTTTGCACATCTTCTGATCGTTTTAATAATGCACGTATAAAAAGATACCTCACGGTAAGGAAGAGTATGACTGAAAATAGGAGCAGGTAGCATAAATATGCCCACCAGGTAGCCCATAGAGGAGGTAATATGGTGATATTAATGCTTGCTGATGCCTGGCCTGGTGTGCCGTCGTTGTTAACTCCTTTAACTACAAATGTATATTCTCCGGATGGAAGATTAGCATAGCTGGCGTTTGGAATGTCTGAATTGATCCAGTCTTTGTCGTACCCTGCTAACTTATAAGTATATTTATTTTTGTCTGGTCTGATGTAATTTAGCAGGGCAAAACCCAGACTAAAATTATTGTGATTATGTTTGAACCTAAGGTTTTTGGTRGTATTAATATTTTCTTTTAGCAATTGATCCGGGCCATTTACAGCGACAGGTTGGTTGAAAAGCTTTAACTCTGTAAATACAATAGGATCGATATGAGTATTGATCTCTATCTGGTTGGGAAAGAACGAAGTAAGACCATTATAACCTCCAAAAAAGAATTCATTGTTATGGTCCTTAAAAAAGGACCTCATATTAAAGTCGTTTCCTGCAAGGCCATCGCTTTTAGTGTAATTTTTGAATTTTCCGGTTATCGGATTGAGTATTGACAGTCCATTATCCGTGCTGATCCATAAATTACCCTCTTTATCTTCAATAATGCCAAGTACATTGTTGTTGCACAAACCATCTTTTTGTGTATAGGTTTTAAATTTCCCTGTTCGGGAATCAAATAAGGAAACCCCGCCAAAATAGGTTCCAAGACAAAATTTTCCATTTGAGGTTTGTATGATACAGTTGATGTAATCTGACTGCAAACTATCGGCATTTCCTTCTTTTTTTGTGAAATACGCTAGCTTTCCCGTTTTTGGATAGTAAAGATGCAACCCTTTGGTTGTGCCTATCCAAATGTTTTTGTCGGCGTCTTCAAAGAGTGTTTGGACATATCTGGAAAGTAGTTTTTTCTCAATGGGGCTTTTTAATGTGTGATCACTAGAGCTACTTATATTATTGAGCCCGTCTCTGGAGCCGACCCAGATCATACCATTACTATCTTCAAGTATGGTCATAATATCTGCACTGCCCCGATTGTTACTGGTGTCTTTTACATTGGTTATTTGCCGGGTAAAGGCCTTAGTTGCCGGATTAAAAATGCTAATGAGACCTTCGTGCATGCCAATAATCAGGTTGCCGTTCTTTTGCCGCAGGACCGTTTTAACCAGATTAGAGGGTAATGTATTGTTGTTACCGGGAATGGATTTATAATGAGTGTAGGTATTATTGCTACGATTAAAATGGTTGAGCCCACCGCCTTCTGTTCCGATCCAGAGATTGTGGCGGTCATCTTCAACAATTGTGCTGACGATGTTGCTGCTCAGGCTGGAAATCAGTCCACTTGCTCTATAAGTTTTAAAACCAGTAGAATAGGGGAAAAGGGCATCGACCCCACCGTAAAAGCTTCCAATCCAGACGGTGTTACTAACATCCTGAAAAATGCTGTGTAGTGAATTCTGGGTAAGACCTCCATTCTGATCAGGATTGTGTTTGTAATTGGTGAATATTTTTGTTTTGGGGTTTAATATGCTTAAGCCTTCTTGTGTTCCTATCCATAGTGTTCCGTCCTTATTGCAGATGATGTCGCGTATGTCGTTATGAACAAGGGTGTGGATGTTGTTTGAGTTATGGGTGTAGTGCGCGAATGTACCCCTTGTTTGGTATAAGTTTAAACCCTTGTCGGTACCAATCCAGATGTTGTTGGCTTTATCGCTGGTGATACTGGTGATATAGTTAGCACTGATGCTGGTAGAGGAGTKAGCTGAATTTTTGAAGAGGACTGCCCTGGACTGGCCGTTATTTATGGTCATTCGTATTAATCCATAGCCTGTTCCAACCCACAGGTTCTGCTYATGATCTTTAAACAGACTATATATGTTATTTATCCGTTGGTTTTTATCAAGTTTATTAAAACGGAATATTTTGAATTTGCCGCTTTTCCTGTCTAGTAAACCAAGCCCGTTGTAAGTACCTACCCACAGATTTTTCTGAGGATCCTCATAGATGCAATTTATGGTGTCGTTTAGAATTTTGACTTTGATAAAGTTGTCGTTCTTATTATCGTATCGGCTTAGCCCATTAATTGTACCGATCCACAACTGACCAAAGGAGTCGGCCAACAGGCAATCGATTACATTATGAGGTATGCTTTTACTGTCTTTTGGATTGTTGGTATAAATCCTAAACTGAAAACCGTCGTATCTGTTCAACCCTCGTCTGGTACCAAACCATAGAAAATGTTTTTGGTCCTGAGCGATACTTATAACGGAACTTTGAGACAGACCATTTTCCATGCTAAGATTGCTGAAGGCAGCTCCCTTTTGGGCATAGTTATGAAATGGTAAAAGTAGAAGGAAGAAGAGACAAAATGCCTTCATAATCAATTAAAGGTGTGAAAATACTCCTTTAGTTTTGAATTTTCTACCATATGATTTAGAATTTTCATCTTTTTTGAAAGAATTAACAGCCAGTTTTGATTCCATTAAATGCAAACATTATCAACTGAGGGAGGTGATATGAAAACGTTTGCAGAATGAACCACTATAACCAAAACATCAAACTAATCTTTAAACCTAAACAATGAATTCATGAAATCAAAAAATCTACGCTTCTATGCGACTGGACTTATCTGTTGGCTGACTTTCAGTAATAGCATAGTTTTAGACGCACACGCGGAAAGAAAGACTGACCCGCTTAAATTGTCATTACCAAAGACAATTCCTTTTAAAAAGAGCCAGCAGAAAGCTTTAATAAAAGGCCAGGTTGTTGACGCCAGTAACCTTCCGGTGTAGTGGTAGTGGGATATGGCGTACAGAAGAAGGCAAATTTAACAGGTGCAGTTAGTCAGATCGATTCAAAGATGCTTGAAAACAGGCCAACGGCGAACCTTGGTCAGGCGCTGCAAGGAGTGATGCCTAATTTTAATGTTAGTATTTCTAATGGCAGTCCTAATACTTCTGCATCTTACAATATCAGGGGAGCTACTTCCTTTTATAAGGATAAGAATGATGGTAATAAGATTAAGTTTTCATCTGGGCAGCCTTTTACACTGGTGGATGGGATTGAGATGGATCCTAACCAATTAAATCCGGAAGATATAGAGTCTGTTACCTTGTTAAAGGATGCAGCCTCTGCCGCTATTTATGGAGCCAGAGGAGCATTTGGTGTACTTTTGATAAAGACCAAATCTGGCAAAAGCGGACAAACAAAAGTGAATTATTCTAATTCCTTTCAATGGAGCTCACCTACAGCTGTTCCGGACATATTGGATGCCTATACCATTCAGGAGGCAAGTATTAAAGCTTCGGAGCTGGAAGGTATTTCGGCCGGTTCAAATGAAATATTGAAACTGCAGAAGATTAAGGAGTATATGGATGACCCTATAAATAATGAACCTTATTATTTTGCAGATGCCGACGTAAATAAAACCAATATTCTATGGAGAGGCAATGTAAATCCATACAAGGAAGCCTTGTTAAAGTCTTCGCCTATGCAAAAGCATAACTTGTCATTGTCGGGTGGAAACGATAGAACATCATTTTATGGCTCTATTGGTTATCAGGACCAGGACGGATTATACAAGATTAATACAGATAATTTTAAACGTTATAACGCCTTGTTAAATGTAAGTTCAAAAGTAAACCAGTGGTTTAAAATGGATTTCAGAACAGCCTATAACAGTTCAACTTATATAGAACCGGTTAGCCCATCGGGCAAAGGGGGCTGGTGGACAGCAATGTCGCAGGAGCCTAACCGAAATGTGAATATGCCGATACATGTTCCCTCATCTTTAAATCTGCCACAAAAATATACAGATAATATATTGTCTTTTATGGAGTATGGTTCGTCTGACAAGGAAACTAAATCGAATATTTTATTAGCAGCTGCACCAACTTTTACACTTACAAAGGAATGGTCTTTAAAAGGAGACTTTTCTTATCTAAGCAATAGCAACATTCAAAAAACAATTTTGCCACGTTTAGAGCGCCTGGAAAGTACAGTAGGTTCATTTACTGCAGTTCATACTGATCCTGATTATGTTTACCGGTATAATTTAAATTCTAATAAGTACACCATAAATATCTTTACCGATTATGCCAAGACAATAGCGGATAAGCATAATTTTCATGGAACAGTGGGTTTTAACCAGGAATGGTATACCGACCAAAGCGTATCGGCCCAAAGAAACATGATCAATTCAAATGTTCCGGTTCTTGGGCAGGCACAAGGAGAAAGAACAGTAGGCGATAGTGAACAGGAATGGGCAGTTCGTGGTCTGTTTTATCGTTTTACATATAACTATGATGGCAAATATTTATTTGAATCAAATGGTCGCTATGATGGTACTTCTAAGTTCCCTTCTGACATACGTTATAAGTTTTTTCCTTCATTTTCTGCGGGATGGCGCGTAAGCGAGGAATCTTTTGCGAAAGGCATAAAACCATATATCAATGATTTTAAGTTAAGAGCTTCATATGGTAGTTTGGGTAATCAGAACGTAGCCAATTACATATACATCTTAAACTATGGAACGAATAGTCAGCTTCAATACCTATTAAATGGTGTAAGACCTGTGGGGGTTACACCTCCGGGCCTGGTTGATCCGGATTTAACCTGGGAAACAGCAACTACAATTGATTTTGGATTTGATTTGACAGCATTTAAAAACTTTGAAGTCAATTTTGATTGGTACAGAAGAAGGACTTCTGACATTTTAATTGATGGCTTAAAATATCCTTCTGTTCTGGGTGCTTCATCGCCAACCAGAAATTCGGCAACCATTGACACAAAAGGCTGGGAGTTAACAATGAAATACAGAAATTCAACAGGTTTTGGATTAAATTATGATTTGGCCCTTACGCTTGGAGATAGCCAGTCGGAAGTAGTAAAGTTTGATAATAATCCGAACAAGCTGTTAAGCGATCAGTATTTATATGAAGGCCAGAAAATGGGTGAGATTTGGGGTTATGAAACCTACGGGATTTTTCAGACTAAAGAAGAAATTGCGAATTCGCCCACTCAAAAGCTAATTTCATCCGGCCTTTGGTTTCCAGGTGATGTGAGATATAAAGATATTGATGGTAATAACGAGATTAATTTTGGAAATAATACTGTTGGGAATTCCGGAGACAGGAAGATCATAGGGAATAGTACCCCAAGATATCAGTTTGGCTTTAACTCCAATTTTAGCTACAGGAATGTAGACCTGGATATATTTGTACAGGGTGTAGGAAAGAGAGACCTGTGGATTGGAAACAATCTTTACTGGGGAGCTGGTACAACAGGTACATGGGAAACTTACAATAACTCCTGGACTCCGGAGCGTACAGACGCATTTTACCCTGCCTATAAAAATGCGAGCAGGAACAGACAGGTACAAACAAGGTATCTCGAAAATGGTGCTTACCTGCGCATGAAAAATTTAGCATTAGGGTATACACTTCCTAAGGGCTTTACCAATAAAATTAAATTGCAAAGGGTAAGACTTTCTGCTTCTGCCTATAATTTATTTGAATTTAAGAGTGTTCCGAAAACTTTTGATCCTGAATTGGTTGGGATGAACTATCCAATTATCAGATCATATGCATTTGGCTTACAGGCAACATTTTAGGTTAAATAATTAGTACTCAAATTAAACAAACATGAAAAACAATATCAAAATATATACACTGGGTGTAATAGCCTGCTTGCTGCTCTTTGGATGCAAAAAGAATCTGTTAGACCGCTATCCTTTGGATCAGATCACTGATGAAAATTACTGGAAAACCGAGAACGACTTAAAGCTGTATGCAAACAGCCTTTACCCAAAATACATTGTAGGATTTGGAACCGATTTTGCCGATGGTACGGTTCAGCCATATGGTGTAAATGTGAATACCTTGGTTTATGGGGATGTAATTACGGATAATGCCGCACCGCTTACCTATTCTAAAGTAGGTACCGAAGAATACATTGCCTATCTTTCTGGTGGAAGCGGTTCCGGTGGATGGAATTTTGAAGGTGTGAGACAGCTGAACTTCTTTATAGATAATTATAAGCGTGCCAGTCTTCCGGATAATATAGCAAACAAATATTTAGGAGAGATCTATTTTTTTAAAGCATGGGACTATTTCAATAAGGTGAAGCTATTCGGTGATGTTTCGTGGATACAACATTCGTTAAATATAAATTCACCGGAGCTGTTTGGCGCAAGAACCCCAAGGGCTGAGGTAATGGATTCTGTAATGGTTATGCTTAACAGGGCCATAGACTACCTGCCGGCCAAAGGTACTGAAGAAACAAATCGTTTAAATAAGGATATGGCACTGTTCTTAAAATCCAGAATYGGATTATTTGAAGGTACCTACAGAAAGTACCATACAGAGCTGGGCTTGGATGCGAATACGTTTCTGAGATATTCTGCTGAAGCTTCTGAAGCCTTGCTTAACAAATACAGTTTAGTACAGGGAGATTACAATACCGTATACAATAGCTTGTTTGCTACGGAATCTTACAAATCCAATCCTGAGGTGATTATGTGGAGGGAGTATTCTGCAGCAGTGACTTACGGCGCCGCATTTAGCCGTTATTTTGCACAAAATTTAAGGCATCAGTTTGGAGCTACCCGTAGCCTGGTAGACGAGTATTTATGCGCTGACGGTTTAACCATTTCGACAAGTCCGTTGTTCAAAGGAAAGGGATCGATCCAAACTGAAATGGAAAACCGTGATCCGCGCTTAACCCAAACTATTGCCAATTTTGGAACTTACAATCTGGCTAATACCACCATACAGGGTGCGAATAATGCACCATTGCCAAACTTGCCGGGAATGAATGGCAATAAATGTCCAACTGGTTATCGTTTGGCCAAATGGTTCTATAATAATCCTGTGGATTGGGAAAGAGTTACCAATGGACAGCAGGCTGCCCCCGTATTTCGCTTTGCAGAAGTATTGTTAAACTATGCTGAAGCAAAGTATGAATTAGGTGAAGTGAATCAGCTTGTTATTGATCAGACAATTAACAAATTGCGGGACCGTGTAGGAATGCCGCATTTAACAATAGGCAATGAGCCTGCAGATTCACGTTTGGATGGGATCTATCAAACTTATGTTGGCGCTTCAATTCCTCCTTTATTAAGAGAAATTCGTAGAGAAAGACGTGTAGAGATGGCTTTTGAAAATACCCGTTGGGACGATCTGATGAGATGGAAGGCAGGTAAATTGATAAATGTTCCTGTTGAGGGCATTAAATTTGTTCAGTCGCAGTTCCCTACAGTAGTGGTTAACAAGGACATTTATTTAAGCGCCGAGGGATATATATTGCCTTATTTTAAAACAATTCCGGCCGGTCGCAAATTTGACGAAACGAAAGGCTATTTGTTTCCAATTCCTACCGAGGATCTGATCCTTAATAAAAATCTGGTACAGAATCCTAACTGGAAATAAAACTAACCCATTTAATTAAAAGAAAAGACACCTATTATTCCCTGAATCATGGTTAGAAAACCAATTAAAAGCTTCATCATTCTACATTTATTATTCCTTTTAATAGCAGGCACTACTGGCACTGTTTACGCTCAGAATGCTGAAAAGATAAAACTAAAACATGGCTCACACCGTGAGGGTAAACGTACCGATGCCATCATGCAAAAATGGAGAGGTAATGGACTTGGGCAGTTTATTCACTGGGGTTTGTATGCTATTCCGGGTGGAGAATGGAATGGTAAACAATATAA
>NZ_JBFTNT010000272.1:0-5809 GCF_056397585.1 Pedobacter sp. 05L430
GGCAAAAGATGGTGTATTGCAGGGCTTCGGATCTGTCTGTGATTTTAAAAACATCCTGTATCAGATCAGCATAATTATTGCACATGGCTCCAATTATCATCCCTAAAACAAAGCCCACCTGCTGAAAGGTAGATAGTTTGACTTTCTGATCAGCACTGTGTGTTAATTCAGCAAGCAGTGCATTATAAGGAATAATATAGGTGGTAACCGAAATAAAAAAACCAGCAAGTACTATGGTAAGCCACCAGGCATTGGTAATGCTTTCGCCCTTAACCATAGGATAGAAAACCAGTGAGCAACATACCACTGCCGGCACTATTGCATATTTCATAATAGGAATGCGCCTGCCTTTTGGGTTGTCGCTGGCGTCGCTGACGGAGGCAATGAACGGGTCATATATGGCATCAAACAATCTGCCGGATGCAGCAATGAGTGATAAAATATTAAAGGCACCGAATACCAATAATTGGGGAACCAGCGGAGTGAGTCCTGAATTGTTTGGAGGAAGATAAAAATAGGGCAGCATAACTATAATAATGTTGGTCATGATGCTCCAGCCCATCATTCCTGCTGCATAGGCAATTTCTTTTTTAAAGGGTAATTCTTTTATCGGCATTTTATATAGGGTGATGGATTGAGCTTGTTAATTCTGGTTGCTATGTTCGGTTTCTTTGGTAAAATCGGTTTATGAAATAGATGATAATAAAGCATGCAAAGATCAATAAACCATTTATTGCGGCTTGCGGATCGTCGGCATAAATGCTGATAGCTACAAATAAATAGGCGGCAATAAATATTAATGGCATTAAGGGATACAGGCGCATACTGTAAATGGTATTTTTATCAAGATGGGGGGTTCGCTTTCTTAAAAAGAATATGGTAGCCGCGGAAGTAGCCATACCAATACAATCTAAAAATATGGTGTAGTTCAGGATTTTGTCGAATGTTTGAGCGTAAAACAATGTAATGATAGAGATGATTGTGAATACAGTTAAGCTCACAAACATGACATCCGATTTTTTGCTCTTTTTAGTAAAGATTGCAGGTAATGCTTTCTCTTCGCCCATGGCAAACATAGCGCGTGGATTGCTTAGTAAATTGACATTTACATAGCCTAAAACAGAAAGGTAAATTAAGCAGGATAACACAGTAAAACCTATGGGACCAAAGATTTTTCCCGCAAGTATTGCAGCAATGCTTTCGGCTGTTTTTAGCTGTTCAAACCCTATGACCCTTACATATACGTAATTAATTGCCATGTAAAGTATAAAAATGATAGCTAAGCCGGTAAAGATTGAGCGGGGGATAATTTTACCCGGAGATTTTGTTTCGCCCCCAAAGTTGATGGTTTGCTGATATCCGCCAAAGGTAAAAGAGATGCCGATTAAACAGATGCCCAGGGCCTTGCCATAATCAAACAGGGTTGGGGTAGTTGAACCTGATGTGTTGAAAGTGGAAGGAGAGCTTACTGCTGCCGGCCCCATAAACACAGCGCCAATTAATATAAGCACCATGCCTATTTTTATTAACGAAAGTACGTTTTGCGTTTTAGAGCTAACTTTTAGTCCCAATAAATTGATGAAGTAAAACAGACCAATAGAAATAGCTGCAATAGCTATTCTTGAAAACTCGGTTTGCATTTCAACGGGTAAAATAATCTTACTTAAATACTCAGCTCCAATAATTGAAACACCTGCAACTGAAGCGGCATTTGAAACTACTATGATGCAGTTGATGGCGAAAGCAATGGAAGGATGGTAAAATGCAGAGAATATTTTATAATACCCGCCGGTAACCGGAAAACGAGATCCTATTTCGGCATAAGTTAAAGCTCCACACAGAGCAATTAATCCTCCAACAATCCATGCTAAAAAAAATAACTCTGGTATTTGCGCTCCTGCAGCTACATTAACGGGTGTGCGGAAGATGCCCATCCCTATTACCAGACTTACAACGATCATTGATAAGTCAAGCATGGAGAGCTGTTTTTCAGGTCGCATATTGAGCATGATTTAATTTGTTTGAATATACATGAAAATGTGCATTTGTTGAAACTTTGTAATTGATTCCCCAGCTTATTCGAGTAAATTTACTGCATTATAGTATTTTTGTATTATACTTACTTACATCATGGCTGAACCGAATTATAACGAAGATAGTATACGCTCCCTCGATTGGAAAGAGCACATCAGATTACGTCCCGGTATGTACATTGGTAAACTGGGCGATGGATCTGCACAGGACGATGGGATTTATGTTTTGCTGAAAGAAATTGTGGATAACTCAATTGATGAGTTTGTGATGGGATCTGGCAGAACAATTGAAATTACGGTATCCGAACACAAGGTTAATGTTAGGGATTACGGTAGGGGTATTCCTTTGGGTAAGGTAATAGACTGCGTATCTAAAATAAACACCGGTGGTAAGTATGATAGTAATGCCTTCCAAAAATCTGTAGGGTTAAATGGTGTGGGTACTAAGGCGGTAAATGCGCTCTCTACCAATTTTGTGGTTCAGTCTTATCGTGATGGGAAAACGAAAAAAGTAGAATTCTCTAAAGGTGAAATTGTTTTGGAGAATGATATTATTGAAACTACTCAGCGCAATGGTACAGCAATTACTTTTTATCCGGATGAGACTATTTTTAGAAACTACCACTACATTTCTGATTTTGTAGAGAGTATGATCTGGAACTATGTGTTCCTGAATACAGGCCTTACAGTCAATTTTAATAATCAAAAATACTTCTCGGAAAGGGGGTTGTACGACCTGCTTTCTAAATTTAACAAAGCCGATGAATTACGCTATCCTATCATTCACTTAAAAGGTAATGATATTGAAATTGCAATGACTCACGGACAACAATACGGTGAGGATTATCACTCTTTTGTTAACGGTCAGCATACTACGCAAGGCGGTACGCATCAGGCTGCATTCCGTGAGGCAGTGGTAAAAACGATAAGAGAGTTCTATAAAAAAGAATATGATGCTTCTGACATCAGGGCATCCATTATTGCTGCAATTTCTGTTAGGGTGCAGGAACCTGTTTTTGAATCGCAGACTAAAACCAAACTTGGGTCTCAGAATATGGGCCCCGAGGGGCCTTCGGTAAGAACATTCATTAACGACTTTGTTAAAAAGGAACTTGATGATTATCTGCACAAACATTCTGATGTATCTGATGCATTGTTGAAAAGAATCCTGCAGTCTGAAAGAGAGCGTAAAGATATTGCAGGCATCAAGAAGCTGGCTAACGATAGGGCAAAAAAAGCATCTTTACACAACAAGAAACTAAGAGACTGTAAAGTCCACTTTAACAGTAATCACGATAAGAGATACGAGACTACTTTGTTTATTACCGAGGGTGATTCTGCTTCCGGTTCTATCACTAAATCCAGAGATGTAGATTGCCAGGCAGTTTTTAGTCTTAAGGGTAAGCCTCTGAATTGTTATGAGCTTACTAAAAAGGTGGTATATGAAAATGAAGAGTTCAACCTGTTGCAACATGCATTGAATATTGAAGACGGGTTGGAAGGCTTGCATTACAATAATATTGTAATTGCTACTGATGCCGATGTTGACGGTATGCACATCAGGTTGTTAATGATGACCTTTTTTCTTCAGTTTTTTCCTGATCTTGTGCGTGCAGGCCATGTTTACATTTTGCAAACGCCATTGTTTAGGGTTCGTAATAAAAAGGAAACGATTTATTGCTATAGCGACGATGAAAGAAAGCGTGCAATTGARAAGCTKGGYAAYAAACCWGAAATTACCCGATTTAAAGGTTTRGGTGAAATYTCKCCWGATGAATTCGGWYTKTTTATMGGTAARGATATCAGGTTAGATCCAGTAATCTTAAAGGATCAGACCATTAAAAATCTTTTGGAATATTATATGGGTAAAAATACCCCGGACAGGCAACAACACATCATTAGAAACCTTAGGGTAGAGAAAGATACTATAGAGGAATTATTGCCCGAAGAACTCGTTATTGCAGAAGATCCTGAGGAAACAACACTAGATGTTGCTTAAGATTTATTAAAGTATCGGTTATGTGAAAATTTTCGTTTATTATTGTATTTCAATCAGATCCCTTTTGATATAATTGTTTGATAAGTTCTGTAGTTATTAAAACTGCAGTATAATAAGATAATATGTCGTTTAACGCTAAGAGAAGAGATCCATTCCGTTACTTTGTAGTAGCATTTTTGATATTTGCATTGTTTATTTATGCCTTTCTGTTATACCTCAGGAATAATAAAATTAATGGGCTAAAGCACGATATTACGAAGCTAACGATGCTTCAGAAAAGTTATTCGGAAGTAGATACCTGTATTTATACCCTTTATCAGGCAGAGAATAATTCGCGCATGTATGCCGTAACTGCAGATAAATATTATCTTAATCAATTCTCAGACGGTATCCATAAAATCTCTCTTCTTTTAAACGATTTAAATAGCCTAGGCGATAACAATACGGAAAATCAGGATTTAAAAGAACTTGTAAAACAGAAAAAGCTAAAGACAGAGAGCTATTTGAAACTTAGGCAGTTAACAGATAGCCTGTTTGCCGGGTTCTCAAAACTTGGTTTGGAAGAAAGGCGTGCCCAGGCAAAAATTAATCTGGGTTCAATAAAGAAAAAGTTTAAAACAGTAACAACCGTCGATACGATTAAACAAGCAGTTAAACCACGTAAAAAATTCTTTGGCCGATTAGCGGATGCAATTTCCAATAAAGGGAGTAAAGATAGTGCCGTTACAATTGTTAAAACCAAAAAGAACGAGGGAGTGGTAGATGAGGTTACCACTTTTAATAACAAATTGTTAGAAGAAGTAGAAGCCTATTACCGGAAGCTTTATGCTAACAATAACCAAATCAAGAGCAATGAAAAGGCAATTTTGTTGTTGAATAATAAACTGATCCAGGATATTATTACGGTATTAAAGGAGTTTAAGCAAAATGATATTGAGTATGTGGCTAAACGAAGGGTTACTTTGGGCGAAGAGCTTGAAGTAGAGCTTAAAAAATTAAGCGGAATGGAACTGATAGATGCACTATTGTTGGTTTGTTTAGTCGCAATTATTCTATATAATTTATATAAGCTTTATAAGAATGAAAGTTTATTGATCAGCCTGAATGGTTTGGCAGCTCAAGATTCGCATTCGAAAAGTCGTTTCCTTGCTAATATGAGCCATGAAATACGCACACCATTAAATTCGGTAGTTGGATTTTCTGAGCAGCTAGGCAAGAGTAACCTGAATGATGAACAGAGAGAGCAGGTAGACGCTATACGCAGTTCATCAGAGATGCTGCTCGAACTGGTTAATGAAATTCTAGATTTTTCTAAATATGAAGTAGGCGTAATAAATATCGAATCTGAGCCTTTCTCTCCGGAATCAGAGATTGCGGAAGTTTTTCATAGCATGAATGTTCTTGCAGAAAATAAGGATCTGAAATTAGAGAGTAAAATAGCTATCGATAAAAATATTTATTTAATTGGCGACCGTTTGCGTTTGAAACAGGTTGTTATGAATTTGCTAACCAATGCGATTAAGTTCACAAAAAGAGGGAAAATAACGCTTCGGGTTCAATTGGTAATAGATGGGAAAAAACAGGCGGTACTAAAAGTACAGGTAGAGGATACTGGTATAGGTATGGCCAGGGAAGACCTTGATCTGATATTTCTTGAATTCTCGCAAATCTATTCATCGGCTACAACACAACTTCAGGGAACTGGACTGGGATTAGCAATTTGTAAAAAGATAGTAGAACTGCAGGGTGGTAAAATAAATGTGAGCAGTGTACTTGG
>NZ_JBFTNT010000273.1:0-5786 GCF_056397585.1 Pedobacter sp. 05L430
GTCTAAAAAGTGCCTGTCGTGAGATACAACCAATACAATATTTTGATAATCAGCAAGGAAGTTTTCGAGCCATGCAATCGTGTCGATATCCAAATCGTTGGTAGGCTCATCCAGTAATAAGATGTCCGGATTTCCAAATAAAGCCTGAGCCAATAAGACACGCACTTTTTGGTTACCATCAAGTTCTTTTAACTGTTTGTAATGGTGTTCTTCTTTAATACCTAAGTTACTAAGCATGGTGGCGGCATTGCTTTCCATGTTCCATCCATCCATTTCGGCAAATCTATTTTCCAGTTCGCCTGCACGCTCACCATCTTTATCAGAGAAGTCCTCTTTTAAATAGATCGCATCTTTTTCCTTCATGATTTCGTACAATTCCTTGTGGCCCATCATTACAGTTTCAATTACACTAAATTCATCAAACTCATAGTGGTTTTGTTTTAAAACGGCCATTCGTTCTCCAGGAGTAAAAGCTACACTACCGGTAGTTTGGTTTACTTCGCCAGAAAGAATTTTAAGAAATGTTGATTTACCAGCCCCGTTGGCGCCAATTACACCATAGCAGTTGCCATGATTAAATTTTAGGTTAACATCTTCGAATAAAGTGCGTTTTCCGTAACGGAGTGATAAATTTGAAACTGAAATCATATTGCTGAAAAATAAGCTGCAAAGGTAGGCATTATTTATAAAATCATTAAGACTTTTAGCGATCTGCCGGATGTCTGGTGGTTTTATATAAGTTTAAGGTTCAAAATTTCTAAATTAGAAAATCAGATACTGATTTAAAATAATTAATGTGAATAAGGAAGAGTTAATAGCAAGGCTTAGTACGTCAATGGAGTTTCAGATGGTGACTAATTTAACTGGTATTATTGAAAGTAATGATCTAAAAATAACCGACTTACTGGATATTAGTTTTCATAGGAAAAAAGAAGTTGCTTTTAGGGCCGCCTGGATGTTAGAATATTTGATGACACACAAGCCTGATCTGTTTGTGGGTTATATCCCAGAGCTTATATCATTATTGGCGAAACAGAAGAACCCTTCGGCGATGAGGCATTACGCTAAGATTATTGCTTTACTGACAGACAGAAAGGCTCATCATGTATATAAAGATAAGGCTGTAACAACAGATTTTGAACCTGTTATTGATATTTTGTTTACCTGGCTTGTAGATACAGAGGTGCTTGTAGCTACCAAAGTGCACTGTATGCAAACCCTGGCAAATCTGGCACCTCGTTACGATTGGATTAAAGACGAGCTGCTAGAGACAATAGATTATCTGGTTGATATCGAAAGTGTTGCGTTTTTTGGCAGAGCCAAGCAAATTAGAAAGCAATTAAAGAAGATTCGGCAGAAAGTTTAATACTAAAACTATTACACGGCGCAAACATTTCCATTGGGCTTAAATTCTATTTTTGCCATTTATGTGCTATAGTTAAAAAATTAGCATAACATTTGGAAGAGATATTGGAATGGAACAAGAAATAGAAATTTTAAGCAGGATTATTAAACGTAGGCGGAGCATTTTTCCGGTGAGTTATACTAATCAGGAGGTGCCGGTTAAGGTTATACAGCAAATTTTGGAAAGTGCTAACTATGCACCTACACATAAATTAACACAACCCTGGCGTTTCATTGTTTTCAGAAATGAGGGGAAAACTAAGTTTGGTAAAGAGCTAGCCCGCTTGTATAAAAAAACTACACCAGTTCATCAGTTTTTGCAAAAGAAATATGATAGCATTCTTGAAAAGGCAGAACAAGCCAGCTGCATAATTACATTAAATGTCGAATTGCATTCAGACAAGGTACCCGAATGGGAGGAGCTTGCAGCTCTAGCCTGTGCAGTTCAGAACATGGCGCTTACTGCCGAGGCCTTAAATGTTGGCGCATACTGGAGTTCACCGGGAATGATTGCAGATCTGAAGGATTATCTTAACTTAGGGGAACAGGAGAAATGTTTTGGGCTTTTTTATATGGGATACCATAACGAGGAACCCAGAGATGCAATTCGTACTCCTATTGAAGAAAAGATTAAATGGATAGAATCGTAATTTATGCAGGATATTAAAGAAACACTATATCGACTTTGTTTAAATTTTATAGAGCAAAGAATTCAGACTGCTGAAGTTGCATTGCAACAGGCGCGCGAAGCTAGTAATGATGATACTAAAAGCAGCGCCGGAGATAAGTATGAAACCAGCAGAGAAATGATGCAGCAGGATATTGATCGAAACAAGCGTCTTTTAATCGATGCTCAGGATAATCTAAGATTGTTAAAAAGTATTGAGATAAATCCTGAGTCTGAAATTGTAAGACATGGCAGTTTGGTGTATACCAACAACGGGAGTTTTTACATTAGTGTTAGCGCGGGTCAGCTAACGCTTGATGGTAAGGCTATTTTTGCTATTTCCCCTTCATCTCCCATAGGCAAATTGCTTTTGGATAAGAAGAAAGGGGATGCGTTTAGTTTTAATGATAAGAAATTTGTTGTTGAGGCAGTTGCCTAAACTATTTAAAACTCTTATTTATACTATGGTAAAGGTTCTTCGCTGTATAAGTTCCTGGATCAATAATACGTCGGATGGTAAAAAGCGGATTAGTCTCATCTCTCTTTGTTGATAAGATGAATGCCGCTTTAAACCCGTGCTCTTTTAATTTATGTAAGGCTTCTGGTTTCCAAACCCCATATGGATAGGCAAAATATTCAACCTTTTTACCTGTAATTGTTTCTAATGTTTTGGTCGGTTTATCTATTTGTACTTCCCAATCATCATTCGTAAACTCACTGAAATTTTTGTGATTCCAGGTATGGCTTGCGATAACATGACCGTCATCTGCGAGGGCTTTTATTTGGGTTTTGCTCATGTATCTCGGTCTTCCTATAGATACCGTCATGATAAAAAATACGCCCTTAAAACCATATTTTTTTAACTCGGGTGCTGCAACAGTAAACTGATCCAGATCCGTATCATCAAAGCTAATGATGATCGGTTTTTCTGGAAGTTTGCCCCCATAATTCAAATAATCATAAAGCTGGTCTGGTAAAATGGTATGGTAGCCACTATCTGCAAGCATTTTAATATGCTGTTTGAAATTGGCAGGAGGGATAATGTCATCATGCGCCCGTTTCGAATCGCTTGCTTTCCAATCTCTAATTTGATGATAACAAAGAACAGGGACTTCCTTTTTGCTTAAAATCTCGGCCGCGGTAGCTTCCTTTTTAGGTGCCTTACTAGTTTGGGCTGTGTCTTTATCAGGATTACCCGAAGCGGAACTAGTTTGACTTTGACTGGTATATGTGCATGCTGAAGCTAATATCATTAAGCCAGCACCCAGACTTAAAAGTATTTTCATTAGAAACTTTTTACTATGCTGTTATGTAGCGTTTTAGGACTCCAGTAACCACTCGCAATAATTCTTCTTATCGTGTACAACGGATAATTCTGATCGCGTTTATCAGCAAGAGAAAATGCCATCCTAAATCCACGTTTTTTTAGTTCAGGGAAACCTTCAGCATTCCATAAGCCAAAAGGATAAGCAAATTCAGTCATTTTTTTGCCGGTAATCTCTTCCAGTTTTTTGGTAGGCTTATCTRGCTGTTCTTCCCAGTCTTTTCCCTGGTATTTCTTGAAATTCTTATGGTCATAAGTGTGACTGCCAATTATATTGCCATCATCAGAAAGTTGTTTTATCTGCTCTTTGGTCATATAGTCAACAAACTTACCCTTACGGCCAATGGATACTGTCATGATAAAGTAGACTGCTTTAAAACCGTATTTTTTTAGTGTTGGAGCAGCAATTGTAAACTGATCCATGTCTGTATCATCAAAAGTAAACATGATCGGTTTGCTCGGTAATGGAGCGCCCGTATTTAAATAGGCATATAACTGATCAGGTAATATAGAGTGATAACCACTGTCGGCAAGCATTTTAACCTGATCTTTAAAGTTTTGTATTTCAACAATGTAGTCTTTCCCTACTTTGCCATCTGTTGGTTTCCAGTTACGAACCTGGTGATAGCATAAAATAGGTACCTGTTTGCGGGCAAGTATGGTTTTAGCATCAGCAACTTTAATTTTGCTTACATCAATTTTAGCGGCCTGTACTTCTTCCTTTGATGAGGTTTGTGTTAAAGTATCCTTAACATCCGGGTTATCGGTGTTAGTTTGTGATTTAGATTGGCAACTGGCCGTAAAAATTGCCGCTGCAGTTAATAAAGGTAGAAGATGCTGTTTCATTTATGATTATTTGTGGCAAAACTATGAAATCAACCGCTATTTTATTGCATTAACTATCACATTTATTACAAATAAAGATTCATCCTTCTTTAGTATTAATCAATAATTTAGCCGTTTTAATTAACAGTTCAAATGAAGAAACTTTACATTCTATTTTTATTGCTTATTAGTGCAGGTTTTAATGCGGTTTCGCAAACCAAAACTTTTACAATAACAGAAACCACAACCCAGGCACCGAAGGCAAATTATCAGCTTGCCTCAAGGTTTTCGCCCAACAAACTTAAAAAGATCATTTACTCAACGGCTGTTGATCCGCACTGGTTGAAATTAAGTAATCGTTTTTGGTATGAGTATGAAACACCAAACGGTAAGCTTTGGTACCTTGTTGATCCGGTTGCTAAAAGCAAAAAGAAGATTTTTGACAATGCACAGCTTGCTGCAGAAATCACTACAATTATTCGTGATCCTTTTGATGCCCAGCACTTGCCTTTAGAGAATCTTAAGTTTTCGAGTGATGAAAAACAAATCAGTTTTGAAATAAAAAGTACTATTGATGAATTGAAAAAGGATCGTAAGGATAAGAAAGATGCAGATTCAATGCAGAAAAAGATTTTTTATTTTAATTATGATATTGCAAGTGCAAAACTTACCGAAGTCCCAAATTATACCAAGCCTAAAGCAAAGCCGTCTTGGGGTTCGGTTGCACCTGATTCCTCGGCAATTATCTTTAGTAGAAATTACAACTTGTACTGGATGGATAAGGAAAACTATAAAAAGGCTGTGAAAAATGAAGAGGACAGCACCATTGTAGAGCACCAGCTAACAAAGGATGGAGTTAAGTTTTATTCATATGGCAGCGATGGTGATGGCGAAAATAATGAAGAACAAGAGAAAAACAATAAGAAAAGACGCAGAGCTTACGTGTTATGGTCGCCAAATGCAAAATATTTTGTGCTCGACAGAACAGATTCCCGTAAGGTAAAAGACCTTTGGGTAGTAAACAATATTACTGCCGGCAGGCCTACCTTAGAAACATACAAATACCAAATGCCAGGTGAGCCTGATGCACCAATTGATGAACTCCTTTTATTCAATTTTGCCAGCAAAACCTTTAAGAAGCTAAATATCGCTGCTTTCAAAGATCAGAGTGTGTCTGTCTGGGGGGCGCCTCCTTTAAACAAAGATCGTGATAATGAGTTCAGACCTTCTATATGGCTGGGTAATAACAGCAAGATCTATCTTTCGCGTACCAGCAGGGATTTAAAACGAGTTGATGTATGTACCGTTGATATCAATACGGATGTAGTAACTCCGGTAATTGATGAACGTTTTAACACTTATGTAGAAATCAACCGTCCGGGTTTGGTAAACGATGGAAAAGAAATTATCCATTGGTCTGAAAGAGACGGATGGGCTCATTTTTATCTGTTTGATAGTAATGGTAAGTTAAAGAACCAAATTACAAAAGGTGCCTTCCATTGTGAAAGCATAGTGAACATCGACGAAAAAAATAGGGTGTTGTATTTTACTGCAAATGGGCGAGAG
>NZ_JBFTNT010000274.1:0-6591 GCF_056397585.1 Pedobacter sp. 05L430
CTAAAGCTGTAGCTGGTAAATCTACAGTGGATGATGATGTACTGGATAACCTCGAAGAAGTTCTGGTACTAAAGCTGTAGCTGGTAAATCTACAGTGGATGATGATGTACTGGATAACCTCGAAGAAGTTCTGGTAACCTCTGATGTTGGTGTAACCACCACATTAAAGATTATCGATCGCATACAGAAACGTGTAGCAAAGGACAAATACTTATCTACCTCCGAACTAAACAATCTGCTGCGTGATGAAATTCAACTGTTACTTGCAGAAAATAACAGCAACGATTTCAGAAGTTTTGAATACGGTAACCACAAGCCATACGTTATTATGGTAGTTGGTGTAAATGGCGTGGGCAAAACCACAACAATAGGGAAACTGGCACATAAACTTAAAGCAGAAAATCTTAAAGTTGTTTTAGGTGCTGCCGATACTTTTAGAGCCGCAGCGGTTGAGCAGATTAAACTTTGGGGTGAGCGTGTGGGCGTTCGTGTGGTAGCACAGGCAATGGGATCTGATCCTGCTTCTGTAGCTTTCGACACATTGCAGTCGGCCGTTGCTAATGGCGAAGATGTTGTAATTATTGATACTGCCGGACGTTTGCACAACAAGGTTGGTTTAATGAACGAACTTGGTAAAATTAAAAATGTGATGCAAAAGGTAGTCCCTGGAGCACCGCACGAAATATTATTGGTACTTGACGGATCTACAGGACAAAATGCTTTTGAACAGTGCAAGCAATTTACTGAAGCAACCGATGTAAATGCCTTAGCTATTACTAAACTTGACGGCACTGCTAAAGGTGGCGTTGTTATCGGAATCTCAGATCAATTTAAAATACCCGTAAAATACATAGGCGTTGGCGAAAGCATGAACGACCTGCAATTGTTTGATAAAAAAGCATTTGTTGATAGCTTGTTTAAATAGCACACTCACTGACTTACAAAACATGAATACAAAAACTTCCACAAAAATAATCCCCGTTAAAAAACCAAAGATCAACGTAATTACACTGGGCTGCTCCAAAAATACTTACGATTCTGAGGTTCTAATGGGTCAATTGCGCGGAAACAGTTTAGATGTTGTTCATGAGTCTAATCAGATTGGCAAAAATGATATTGTGGTAATCAATACCTGTGGTTTTATAGATAATGCAAAGCAAGAATCCATAGACACCATATTACAATACAGCCAGCTAAAAGATGAAGGAAAAGTTGGTAAAGTAATTGTAACCGGATGCTTATCTGAGCGTTACAAACCTGAATTAGAGGCGGAAATTACTAACGTTGATGCCTACTTTGGCACCAACGATTTAAATAACTTACTGCACTCCTTAGGTGCAAATTATAAGCATGAGCTAATAGGCGAACGCCTGTTAACTACTCCTTCTCATTACGCTTATTTTAAGATTGCAGAAGGCTGTAACAGACCTTGCTCTTTCTGTGCCATTCCGCTGATGCGTGGTAAACACGTATCCCGTGATATGGAAGAATTGGTGAATGAAGCTAAGATATTAGCTGCCAACGGAACCAAGGAACTTATTCTAATTGCACAAGACCTTACCTATTATGGCCTTGACATTTATGGAAAACGTAACCTTGATGAGTTATTGCGCAGACTATCTGACGTGAAAGGAATTGAGTGGATCAGGTTGCAATACGCCTACCCTTCTGGCTTCCCTATGGAAATTCTTGATGCCATGAATGAGCGCGAGAATATTTGCAAATATTTAGACATGCCTCTGCAGCACATCACAGATAACATGCTAAAATCTATGCGCCGTGGTATTACCAAGCAAAAAACCATCGACATTGTGAATCAGATTAGAGATAAAGTACCGAACATCGCTATGCGTACTACTTTAATTTGTGGATACCCAGGAGAAACTGAGCAGGATTTTGAAGAAATGCTTAGCTGGGTAGAAGAAACCCGTTTCGACAGATTAGGATGTTTCACTTATTCGCATGAGGAAAAAACCCATGCACATAATCTAGTTGATGATGTTCCTGAAGAAGTAAAACAAGCACGTGTGGATGCGATTATGGAATTACAACAAGGTATTTCTTTTGACATAAACCAGGATAAAGTAGGTAAAACCTATAAAGTTTTGGTTGACAGAAAAGAAGGTGATTTCTTTATTGGCCGTACTGAATTTGACTCTCCGGAGGTTGACAACGAAGTTTTAATTGATGCTGCAACAGGTTATGCAGCCAATGGAACCTTTGTAAATGTTAAGATTGATCGTGCTGAGGATTTCGATCTATATGGACAGATTGTAAAATAAAGGCTTCATATTTAGATTTATAGTTTATTAGCTTAAATTCGTGGCAATGCAAGCTAAATACATCTCTTATCAGGAAACTAATGCGTTCTCTTCTACCGTACTAGACTACATCGGAAAAAATGAGAAGCTKAGCCCTTTTTACAAGTATGAACCGGATTTTACTGGCTTTACCAAGGCTATTGCTGAACGAAATTTTAGTGCCGACAGAGCTATTCTGGTTAGCACTTTACAAAAACAATATTCATCAATTCATGTTTCGTCATTAGTAAAAGCCAACATTGAGCTGTTAGCCGATAAGAAAACTTTTACTGTTACGACAGGCCATCAGCTAAATATATTTACCGGACCTCTATATTTTATCTACAAGATAGTAACGGCAATAAACCTTGCCAGTGATTTAAAACAACAATTTCCTGATTACAATTTTGTTCCCGTTTATTGGATGGCCACAGAAGATCATGATTTTGAAGAGATCAATCATGTTAAGGTTGAGGACAAAATGATTACCTGGAATAAAAAAGCTGCCGGCGCTACAGGAAGACTAGACACCTCTGACATCGCAGAAGCTCTTGCTGCTTATAAAGGATATCTTGGGATAAGCGAAAATGGTATTAAGTTTTCTAAGATAGTTGATCATGCTTATACTAAAAACAAAAAGTTAAGTGACGCTACCCGTGAACTGGTAGATGCTCTTTTTGGCAAGTATGGTCTGGTTTGCGTAGATGCCGATGACCATAATCTTAAAAGCGAGTTTGCTGAGATTATCTATAAAGATATTACCGAAGAAAATAGCTTTAAGCATATCAGCAAAACCAATGCTAAGTTAGAAACCCTCGGTTACAAAGCTCAGGTTAACCCAAGAGAGATCAATTTCTTTTATATGATTGATGGTTTAAGGGAACGTATTATTGAAGAAAAAGGTCGTTACAAAGTGATGAACTCTTCTATTGATTTTACTAAAGAGGAA
Source organism: Pedobacter sp. 05L430 (assembly GCF_056397585.1). NCBI lineage: Bacteria > Pseudomonadati > Bacteroidota > Sphingobacteriia > Sphingobacteriales > Sphingobacteriaceae > Pedobacter > Pedobacter sp. 05L430. Next base: position 3,250 of record NZ_JBFTNT010000274.1, read on the forward strand.
TTGCAAGAAGAAATAAATTCATACCCCGAAAGATTTAGCCCTAATGTGATAATGAGACCTGTTTACCAGGAAGTGATTCTACCTAATATAGCCTATATTGGCGGTGGGGCGGAAGTTACTTACTGGCTGCAATTAAAAGCAAACTTTGACCATTATAAAATAGATTTCCCTGTATTGATATTGCGTAATTCAGCTATGCTTATCGACAAAAGAAGCGAAACCAGAATGGAAGTATTGGGGATTAGTCACAGGAATTTATTTAATGAACCAGAAGCGCTAAAGAACGAGTGGGTTAAATCTCACGTTAACCTTCAGTTCTCTCTTGATAACGAAGAACGATCTATAAGAGCTGTTTTTGATCAAATAAAGCTTAATGCTTATAAAATAGACAAAAGCCTTTCTCAATCTGCAGATGCAGCAAAAACAAAGGCTTTAAAACTAATCTCTACACTGGAGAAAAAGATGTTAAGAGCCGAAAAGCGAAAGCATGTTACTTCATTCTCTCAAATAGATAATCTTAAAGAAAAACTATTCCCTTCGGGTGTGCTACAGGAGAGGGTACTTAATATTGCACCAATGATTGTGCTTTACGGTGATGATTTTATTGATTCATTGATCACCCATTTCAAACCCTTAGACCATCAGTTTACAGTTCTTTTTGCTTAAAAAATCAGATGACCTTTTACACTTTTACAGAAACCAAATTACGCCAGTTTACAGAGAATGTATTTTTAAAAATGGGATGCCCGTTAACCGATGCTCAGTTGGCGGCAGATGTATTATTAAAATCTGATTTAAGAGGTATTGATTCACATGGTGTAGCACGTTTAAGCGGCTATGTCCGTTTGTGGGAAAAGCAGCGGATAAATGCGAATCCGGTAATAAAAATTGTTCATGAAACTCCTACAACCGCCACGGTTGATGGCGATGGTGGTTTAGGTTTAGTGGTTGCTCCTTTTGCAATGAAAGTTGCAATTGAAAAAGCGCGGATTTATGGTAGCGGGTGGGTAGCTGTCAAAAATTCAAATCATTTTGGTATTGCCGGTTATCATTCGTTAATGGCAGTTGAAGAGGAAATGATTGGTATTAGCATGACTAATGCGAGTCCGCTTGTTGCGCCTACTTATGCCAATGAACGGTTGCTAGGCACCAATCCTATGTGTTATGCTTTTCCGGCAGGTAAATATCCTCCTGTTATAGTTGATATGGCAACTGCCGCAGCTGCAAATGGAAAACTGGAGATTGCTCAAAGAGCAAATCAACCTATTCCCGAAGGATGGGTACAAGATGCCTCAGGCAATACTTCAACAAACCCGCATCAATTAAAAGAAGGTGGTTCATTACTGCCTCTTGGTAGCGACAAAGATCATGGAAGCCACAAAGGTTATGGTTTAAGTGCTACTGTGGATATTTTATCGGCAGTATTGTCTGGCGCAAATTACGGCCCCTGGGTACCGCCATTTGTTGCTTTTCTAGAGCCCCCTGCTGACCCTGTTGGAGAAGGTATAGGACATTTTCTTGGTGCAATGAGAGTTGATGGCTTTAGGCCGGCGCAGGATTTTAAAGACCATCTTGACAATTGGATTGAACGCTTTAAAAGTGCTAAAACTGTTGATCCGGATAAAAAGGTAATTATTCCGGGAGAACCGGAATTTGCTTATGAGCAAGAGCGTAGAATTAATGGTATCCCGTTAATTGACGTGGTTGTTAATGATTTGAACGAACTCGCGAAAAAATTAGAAATAGAGGGGCTATAAAGCCCCTTTAAAAGAAAATGCTAATGCTGGTAGATCTTTCTGGATATTTTTTGGCAACCATACTTTTACAGTAGTTCCCTTGTTTTCCCATTTAAGTTTCTGACCGGTTTGAATTAGTTGAACTGCCGTTCCTTTAGCAGGTATGTTTCCATTCCAAACTACATATTCAGGAGTTTTATCTTTAAGGCAAGTTAATGCATACTTGGTTTTTCCGTCCTTACTTTGGGTAAACCAGGTGTCACCATCATGATATTCCTTAGTGATTCTTGTATCATAAATAGCCTTTCCATTTATATTTAGCCATTTACCTATGTTTTCAAGTCTTGATATTGCATCCTGAGGAATAGTTCCATCCGCTTTCGGACCAATTCCCAGCAACAGACTGCCTCCTTTTGCCACCACCTCAATTAAAGTATGAATTACCTGGGTGGCAGACTTATACTGATCGTTAGGAACAAAGCCCCATGCACCGCCTAAGGTCATACAGCTTTCCCATGGGTTTGCTAACTGTGTTTTTGGCACGCTTTGTTCGGGTGTTTGATAGTTCTCATAAGGCCCATGAACGGTTCTATCTACCATTAATAAACCTGGCTGTGCTTTACGTGCCATAGTGGCAATTTTAGGCATATCAATGTCCTGACTCCATTCAGGAATTTTCATTCCCCATGCAAGTACTTCTTCATTAACGGTTTCTAATGGTCTAACCCATCCACCATCTAACCATAGAATATCAACTGAACCATAATTATGCATCAACTCACTGATCTGGTTAAATGTCTGTTTTTTAAACATGCTCCATCTCCATGGATTTTTTCTGATATCGTAGTTATTGTTTCTATCCGCGGTTGCATATTTTGGCCACCAATAGTATTCAGAATGCCAATCGGGTTTTGAAAAGTAAGCCCCAATCATAAAGCCTTGTTTGCGAAAAGCATCGAATACATATTTTGCAACATCAGCTTTAGGATTATCCTTAAATGGTCCGGCAGAGATCTTAAAATCTGACTCTTTAGTATCAAACATATTGAAGCCATCATGGTGCTTGGTTGTAAATACCAGGTAACGCATGCCTGCATCTTTACCTGCCTTTGCCCATTGTTCTGGATTAAATTTAACAGGGTTAAAATCCTTACTTAAACCCCAGTACCATTTTTTATAATCTTCGTAGTTACTCGTGCTATCTCTTGAGATCCAATCTTCTGAACAAATAGACCATGATTCAATAATGCCTGGAACGGCATATAGCCCCCAATGAATAATCATTCCGAATTTTTGATCCTGCCATTTGTCTAGTTTTTGGCTAACCAGAGGATCTTTAGGCCATTCGTATACAGTTGACTGTTGATGTACACCGTTATCCTGGGCTTTGGATGTGCCAAAAAGTGCGACTAAACCTATTATTATAATACTTTTTTTCATGCACCCTAAAAGTAAAGAAATCCCCATCGATTGCCAACCTTGATTTAATATTAATTATATAAAAAAAGAGGGCCCCTAAATGGATGGGCACTGAAAAAGTGGCTCGAAAATAACCGAGAGAAATAAAATTATGAAATAATTGAATTTGACCCTCTCAGGGTCGGCT
>NZ_JBFTNT010000275.1:0-5728 GCF_056397585.1 Pedobacter sp. 05L430
GTATCCGGCATTTCATAGTAATAAGAAACGCTTTCTTTTTGAACGTGTAATAGGTGTGGACTTTAGTGATAATAAAGTAGATGGAAAACCAATAGAGATGCTTTAGATCTCGGATAATTTTCATATTCATTATGCAACATTATAATATTTTAGATGTCTTGTTGGTGTATACAATGAAATAAACAATCATGATCAGATTAACAATTCTCCTTTGCGTTATACTACTTCAAAGTGGTTTAAGTTTTTGTCAGCAATTATCAAAAGCCGATTATTTTCAAGATCTGCAATATTTAAAAGATACGCTGTCTAAGCGGCACATCAATCTGTTTGCCAAGATCAGTAAAGAAGATTTTGATAAAAACATAGCTTCAATTAAATCCCGGTTAACAGATTCCGATAATGAGAAATTTACTACTGAACTTTTCAAACTCACTGTTGCTATTCGCGATGAACACACCCATATAGAACCGGTTTTTACCAAAGTTGTACCTATTAGGTTTAACAAGTTTATTGAAGGAATATATGTAACAGCAACAGACACAGCCAATGCTGACGTGCTACTTTGCCAGCTAACTGCGGTGAATGGACATGCCATTAATGAGGTGATGAGTCGTTTCAAAGAGATCATACAAAGTGAAAATCCTTCATTCTTTGACACAGGTTTTTTGCGTTTCATTAATAATCCTCTTATTTTGAAAGGTTTACAGATTACCAGCAATTCAGATGAGACTACATTTGATTTCACCGATCTAAATGGTAAAAAGATTCAACGAGTCATTAAATCTGTGGCTGGCGCAAACGTCGATAATTTGCCGTTGGTAGAAGCGAAAAACATGCTGCTTTCCAAAAAGAAAAAAGGAAATTACTGGTACAACTATGATGAAGGAACTGGTACGTTGTATTTCAATTACAACAAATGCCAGGAGCAAGAGGGATACCCATTTTCTGCCTTTAACGATGAACTCTTTGCTGCGATCATTAAAAATAAGCCTAAACGCCTTGTTATTGATCTGCGTGATAATGGTGGCGGTAATTCGGGTATTTTAACCCCTTTTATTGAACGTATTGAGCAAAGCCATTTAAACACTAAGGGGAAGTTTTATGTACTCATTGGAAAGCGAACCTTCTCATCGGCATTAATGAATGCAGTAGCGCTTAAGCGGGGCACTAAAGCAATCTTGTTGGGAGAGGCAACTAGTGGGAGCGTAAATCATTATGGAGAAGTAAGGGGTTTTAGGCTACCTCATACCAAAATTGTTATTGGCTATTCTACCAGGTACTGGGAAACCTGGAAGGGATATGATGGGCCTCTGAGGCCAGATATACCAATTACTTACTCCGTAAACAACTACGCAAAAGGAATGGACGAGGCAATGATTTATGTTGATAAAGCACGATAGAAACATTGTTGAAACACAAATAAGTTACCATGACTAATCGAATTGAAAATACAATTACAATAAACGCCTCTCCGGCAATAGTATGGGGAACTTTAACCCAACCCATGTTAATGAGGCAATGGATGGGAGAGCCGGAAATGGAAATAGAAGTTCATACCGATTGGCAAATTAATGGTCCAATTCTTATTAGTGGATTTCATCATATAAAGTTTGAAAATAAGGGGATCGTTTTACAGTATGACATAAACAGCGTTCTTGAATATAGTCATTTTAGCTCTGTATCGAGACTTGTGGACATACCTCAAAACTATTCAATCCTAAGATTTACATTAACACCTATAGAAAACCAGACGATATTAACGTTAGCAATCGAAAATTTTCCTACAGAAACTATATTTAAACATCTTGAATTTTATTGGAGAACTACCATTATGTTGATAAAGGAATTTATTGAAAAACAATTGGAGGTAATACCACCAACAACAATTAGTAGGTGAATATAAAAAATCTGTCGTCCTAATTTGTTTGTTTGAATCAAACCTATATATGTTAGTCGAAACAAGATATGTATGTAACGGACTAATATTATATTTTTGCGAAATCTTCAAAATAGTTGGAGCATTTAGCACCGAGTGCTTTGTTAGACAAAAACTGGTAATTTTAAAATAAAAACAGAGGGATAGGTGAAATGTACTCACGTGTAAAATGCGTGGGCACACTATTCGTTGTTATGGGTATACCAGTACCTAGTCTAGCGGATATGTTGGGTACCGCGCTTTTTGCATTAATAAAGCAAATCCCTAACTACCTCCTTCAAAGTTTCATATAATATCAGCCATGATTATTAAATATGGAAATACGTATCGCAATTCTTTACTCGCTTATTCTCGATCATTCTGATTGAGTTTTTCTAGTGCGGGGTCCTGAAACGAGTTCAGGATGACTACTGTTTTAAAGCAACAAGAAAGTTAACAAAACAGCATTAAAAAACGAATTAACTCTTCGTAATGGCCATGCTTTGCCTAAAAATTCATCCTTAAGAACATGAACGAGAAAAAGATTGAATCCTGATAAGCTGCAGGAAATAAGATGTTACAAATTATTTGTACCTCAACTACAGATAGCAAATTTCTACACCATTATGCAACAGAGTTTAAAACTGGAATTTCCTGATTCTGTCGGGTAAATGTGTTATAGCCACTAATATAAAGTTATCAGACAAAATACACCTGAAAAAGTATTTATATCTGCTTTCATTGTTATGTTCCGAAAAAATTGAGGTTCCTGAATTTGAAAGTGTATTTGTCCAAATTAGGGCTCAGGATGAGTATTGGTTGTCGGGAAAGTTTGATGAGAAAATTGGGAAGGTTTTAGATACGCTCTATCTTGATGTGAGAGATTACTCACTCGATTATTTGTACGACTGCAATGATTTTGTTAATGTTAATCTGATCAGTTTTAATGAAGGTGAAGTGAAAAGCAGAGCAGAGGAAGCTTTGAAGAAGTTAAAGGCCTTTAAATAAACCGGTAAATACAATGCAAGCATAGTAAAATTTTGGCCCGGACATTCAACCTTTTTGCCTTTTTTTTGATTAGTTCAAACGCTTCGAACCTGGTGCCACTCTGGTTCGCTACATGTTCGGCTCTGGTCGAACGAGGTACGAACAATGTCGGTCTCAGAGTGTAGCAAAAACTGACTATATTATAAGCCGCAAAACGCTTACTTTCTCAACCTAAAACCAAGCCAAAACTCATCCGATTTTTGGGTAATCAATTGGAAGTTTTTAACATCAATTGAGGAGTATTAGCCACTGGTCTGACACCCAAACCTCACAGGAGCTAAACCGGGGTTTCATATGTGTGTACACCAGTCACATACCTGTTAAACACCCAAAGGATTCCCGAAACCTGATCCTGGTTTCTCTGGCCGAATTTCAATACAAACAATTTTAGTGGAATTAACAAATAATGTTTGTTTTATTACAATTATTAGTGAAACTGGGTTTGTTCTGTTACAAATCATTTGCTATATCTTTTAAAAGAATTCATCTAATGATGTATAAAAGATAGAATTAATTGAAAAATACTGCACTTATGAAGGCGCTTTTAAAATAATACATTAATTTAGGCTTATTGAAATTAACACAACACATTATAACTAAAACCAAATATTAAATGAAGCAAACATTAAAACCAGGCTTAGCTGCAATATTTTTACTTGCAATTACAGCATGTAATGAACCAAAAAAAGTTGATTCGAATGTAGCGCAGGCCGATAGTACCGCTGCAACTGTTCAATTGGATAGTACAAAATTCCAAAAGGAAATAGATGGTAAAAAAACCAATCTGTATGTGCTTAAAAATAAAAACAATGTACAGGCCGCCTTTACTAATTATGGTGGCAGACTGGTTAGTTTGCTTGTGCCAGATAAAGATGGTAAACTTGTAGATGTTGTAGTAGGGTTTGATAGTGTTGATGGATTTGCGAATTCTACTGAGCCTTATTTTGGTGCTACAATTGGCCGCTATGGTAACAGGATTGCTAAAGGCAAATTTAGCTTAGATGGTAAACAATATACTTTGGCGCTTAACAACGGACAAAATACTTTACATGGTGGTAAAAAAGGATTCCAGGCGGTAGTTTGGGATGCAGTAATGCCTGATTCGCAAACTTTGGTACTTACTTACTTGTCTAAAGACATGGAAGAAGGTTACCCTGGAAACCTGAAAGTAAAAGTTACTTACAGCCTTAACGATGATAATGAATTGAAAATGGATTATGAGGCTACTACAGATAAGAAAACTGTGGTTAACCTAACCAATCATGCTTTCTTTAACCTGAACGGAGAGGGTAGTGGCGATATTTTAAACCACGATCTTCAAATCTTTGCTGACCTTTATACTCCGGTTGACACTACTTTAATCCCTCTTGGTAAAAATGTAACTGTAAAAGGTACACCATTTGATTTTACAACTGCTACAACTATTGGCAAACGTATTGAAGAAGCTAACGATCAGTTAAAGGCAGGTAAAGGTTATGATCATAACTATGTGTTAAATGGCACTAAAGGATTAGGTATGATCCATGCTGCCACTGTAAAAGGTGATAAATCTGGTGTGATCATGGATATCTATACTCAAGAGCCAGGGTTGCAGTTTTACAGCGGTAACTTTATGCAAGGCAAAAATGTATTTAAAGGCGGTGCAAAGGATGATTTCAGAACTGCACTTGCTTTGGAAACTCAGCATTTCCCTGATTCTCCGAATCAGCCAGCGTTTCCAACCACGGTTTTAAATCCGGGGCAACAGTATAAAACAACTTCTATTTACAAGTTTAGTAAGTAAAAGGTAAGTAATTAATGAGGGGTTAACACGATCGTGTTAACCCCTCATTAATTAATACGATTATGCATTCTTTATAAGAATAGTTTCCAATACGTTCGCAAGGTCATCGCATTTATCAGAAGCGATTTCCATACTTTGCAGTACCTCTTTCTGTTTAATCAATTCAATAGCATCAGCTTGGTGGTCAAATAAATTGCCTACTGCGGTATTGCAAATATGATCTGCTGTGCTTTCTCCCTTATTAATCTTAATACATATCTCAGCAATAAGCCTGGTGTTTTTAAAGTTCCTAAGTTCAGCTATGGCGATATTTAAATCCTTGCACATCTCTAAAAGCAGTTCGGCCAGTTCTATCATTGGCTTGCTTATGTTTTTTAGATTGTATAAGTCCATATTCATGGCTGCTGCATAAATATAATCGGCAATATCATCCAGAGAACTTGCCAGGGCATGTATATCTTCCCGGTCAAACGGGGTGATAAATATTTTACTTAAGCCCAAAAGGATGTGATGTGTAACATCGTCGCCTACTTGTTCCAATCTTGCAATTTCTTTAATGTGTACTTTTCTGTCTTCCTGATCAGGAGTGTTTACTGCAAGAACAAGCGTTTTGGCAATTTGCACAAGGTTGTTGCCTGCCTGCTCAAACATGGGTTGAAATGTTTTGTCTTTAGGACTAAAAAAATTAAATACAGAGTTCATAGTACTTTTGCTTTTAACAAAAATATCATTGCAATGTTAACGCATTGTGAAGTTTAAGTGCTATTTAACAATGGTTTACATTAAAAATTACCATTTATAACTCATGTTATATATTTTAGTAGAAATTGATCATCGCAATAGTTAAGTATGAGCAAACAGAAGAAGAAAAAAGGGAACGGTAGTTCAAATCCAGATGCAGCTAAACAGGCATTAATGCATCAGAAAAGATTTATTGAGCGTATGGAACTACTTTGCAATGCGCTTGTTGGACCGGGATATTT
>NZ_JBFTNT010000276.1:0-5717 GCF_056397585.1 Pedobacter sp. 05L430
GGATCAAACTCTCCATTGTAAAATGTTATCGTTTGAATCGCTGACCATTCTTAACTTGTTAATAATAGTCTGTATTCTTGTTTTTGTATTGTCTGTCAGAACTTGACTCGAAAATAATAGCGCAGGTTTCATGTACTTTGAATCTGTACTTTCTTACCTCGCTACGTTGATAAATGACATCTCTTTAATGAACTTCGCGGGTCACCTCACGGATCCCCTTCTTATATCTCTTTAAARTCMTGGYCTGTGTTTCTGCAAGGTCGTATTGCTCCCCGCTTTCTGTTTAACCATTCCTTTATTTCAATCTTCTTTATTCTGTTAACAAACTCCGTTTGGTAACTCCCGTTTTGTTTGGGACTGCAAAGGTAGAAATCTTTTTCTGTTTTGCAAATCTTTTTTGAAACTCTTTTTCACCTTCCTTTTTCACTGTTTCCCTTCCTCCGAAGCGGGATGCAAAAGTAGGAAAATTCAGCCACCACACAAACATTTCCACACTATTTCTTACAAAATATCCCTAACTCGCTAAACCACAACCAGAAAAATTAACAGCAAGTTAAAATCAGGTTAATTCTTTATCTTAAAAAACGACGAGCCAGCGCTAATCTATGAAATATGCTACAGCGTAGTACTACATATAAGTATAATACATTATCGCCTATCACCTCACACCAAAAAGACTTACAAACGACAAAAGGTCGTTCAGAGTCGTTTCAAAGTCGTCTATGAGTCGTTGGAAAGTCGTTAAAAAAATATAMTAGTACTGACCTGTAGATAACAATACCAGAGTACAAGCCTCTATCGGCTCAATATCATTTGCCAACAGCAATTCTTCCAGTTCCTGATTTTCAGTTCCAGGATTAAAAATAACTCGTTTAGGTTTTGTTTCTAGTATATAGTTATAGTAACCACTCTGCAAATGCGGACCTATATATAAGGTAACCGTATCAATGTCATTATGCAGATGCCCTGGTTGCTCAATCTCTTCTCCGGCCACAGCTCCTTTTTTTATACCAACATTGATAATGTTGTGCCCTTTTGATTTAAGCATATGCGCAGCTTTATAGGCATATCTATCCGGATTGGGGCTCGCCCCTATAATTAATGTTTTTTTCACAATCTAAAATTTTAATAACAATGAGATTTGCCCTGCATGATAAGCATGATGCTGCACCAAACCATTGAATAACTCAAAATAATTCACTCTAGGTCCCGAAACCTGATTAACCGTTGTTCTCCATTGGTCTTCAGAAATTTCCCTCGCAAGATTAAGCAGTTTTTCATTAGCTAAACGAAAATCACTTAAAATGGCATCCCACTCCTGCATTGTTTCTTCTTTAGCCATAGGCCAATCGCCTTTTTCAGGTTCCTTGGCCAAGTTACCTTCCAGCCTCGAAAATACTTCTTCCGTCCATGAAGTTAAGTGCAATACAAGTTCAGCAATGGTATGTGCAGTTGGAATTGGTCGTTTAAATATTTGATCTTTACTTACCGACGAAATAATAGCGGATACACTGTTGCCGTGCCAGGCATCCCCACTATATCCTTTTCTAAGCTCATTTGCGAAATCAATCATACGAAAACAACAAATAAAAGGTAAATGTGTTTAGCTAAACTTTAAAACTGCATTTGCACAATTAACACCGTCAATTGCAGCCGATACTATACCTCCTGCATAACCTGCACCTTCTGCACAAGGATATAAGCCCGCAACCTGTGGATGTTGAAAAGTCTCTTTATCTCTTGGAATCCTAACTGGCGATGAACTTCTGCTTTCTACTCCTACCAAAATAGCCTCATTCGTATAATAACCTTTCATTTTTTTCCCAAACAGGGGCAAAGCATTTTTCAGACTTGATGCAACAAAATCTGGCAGCGTTTCTTTAAGCATTACACTCCGTGTTCCAGGTAAATAAGAATTTTTAGGTAGATCTACTGAAATTCGACCCTCTACAAAGTCAACCATCCTTTGGGCAGGCGCAACCAGATCTCCCCCACCAAGCCTGAAAGCAGTTTTCTCTATTTCCGACTGAAAATGCATCATTCTTAGCGGATCCTCGCCCTTAACATCATCAAGCGTTATTTGCACTACCGTTCCGGAATTCGCATATGGATTATTCCTTTTTGATGGCGACCATCCATTAACAACTATTTCATCAGCATACGTTGCACAAGGGGCAATTATCCCTCCCGGGCACATACAAAACGAGAACACGCCTCTGGCACCAACCTGCTCAACTAAACTATAATAAGCCGGAGGCAAAAATTCACTCCGGATATCGCAATGGTATTGAGCCGCATCTATAATAGACTGAGGGTGCTCTATTCTTACTCCCAAGGCAAATGGTTTGGCTTCAACAAGGATATTCTTTTTATGAAGCAATTCATAAATATCTCTTGCTGAGTGCCCGGTGGCTAGAATAACAGCGTCAGACAATAGTTTCTCTTCTCCGTTAATCTCTACACCTTTTATCTTTCCAAAATCAATTAAAACGTCCGTTACTTTTTGGTCGAAACGCACCTCCCCTCCTGCATTTAAAATTGTTTCTCTAATTGCAGTAATTATATGGGGCAATTTATTTGTACCGATATGGGGGCGGGCATCAACAAGAATATCTTCCGCAGCGCCGTGCTGAACAAAGGCCTGAAGCACTTTATTAATATCCCCACGCTTATTGGATCGGGTATATAATTTTCCATCTGAATAAGTTCCGGCTCCCCCTTCACCATAACAATAATTAGATTCAGTATTTACAATACCTTCTTTGTTTATTGCTGCTAAATCCCTCCTTCGTTGTTTTACGTCCTTACCACGTTCAAGCACTATTGGTTTTAATCCGTTTTCGATACACTGAAGTGCTGCAAATAATCCGGCCGGACCAGCACCCACAATAACCACATGTTTCGCATTGCTAGCATTCTTATAGTTAACAACAAACGATTCGGTTAATAACGGTTCATCGATAAATGTTCTTACCTGTAGCCTGTATATTACTTTTCTTGAACGGGCATCAATTGATCTTTTAAGGATTCTATATCCGCCAATTCGGGAAAGATCAATTTTTAAAGCTTCCGAAAGGTTTTTCTTAATCGCAGTTATGTTGTCGGTCTCTTCCGGAGCCAGCGTTATTTCAATGTCTTTTTGCATAATTATCGTCAGGTTTTTATCCTGAATTGATGCAAAGGTACATCTTACAACATTAAAAGATCCTTACTATTTTAAACATTAAATATAAATTTGAAAGCTTCTGACTTCTTTTGGCAGTACACGAATTGTAATTATGTCAGTTATTTTACAGCGAAAAAATTGCTTCATCCTCCCTTCGAAAATTACTTTTCTTGAAAGCGGTTATTTAATCTTTTAAGAATTTTATAGGCTTTACATTGAGAAATACCACCATTTCGGGTTTTCTAAAGGTTTGCACATCGGCGATTTTATCATTGATTTTTGCCAGAGCCAGCGTAATTTAGATGTCTTTTTGCGTTATTGTTGTCAGGTTTTTCTACTGAACTGTAACAAAGGTACAGAAATTGAGTTCTAATGCGTAAATTAACACTGAAAAACAAAACAGAAAAATATGAAAAAAGTAGTTTTAGTAATTGTAGGAATCTTAGTCTTATTAGTGGCAGTAAGTGGTTGTGGTTACAACGGCTTGGTTAAACTGGATGAGGATGTAAAAACCAAATGGGCACAGGTTGAAACACAATATCAACGCCGTTCTGATTTGATCCCTAACCTTGTAAGCACAGTTAAAGGTGCAGCAAAGTTTGAACAGGGTACATTAACTCAGGTTATTGAAGCACGTTCTAAAGCAAGCCAGATCACAATAGACCCTGATAAATTAACTGAAGAGAATATGCAAAAATATCAGGCTGCTCAAGGTCAGTTAAGTCAGGCATTAGGTAAATTGATGGTTTTAACCGAGAACTACCCTGAGCTTAAAGCTACTCAACAGTTTAGTGAATTATCAGCTCAGCTGGAAGGTACTGAAAATCGTATCACAGTAGCGCGTAAAGATTTTAACGAATCGGTTCAAACTTATAATACAAAGGTAAGATCATTCCCTAACAACATTACTGCAGGCATATTCGGATTTAGCCAAAAAGCTGCTTTTAAAGCTGACGCTGGTGCACAAAATGCACCAAAAGTAGAATTCTAATATACCATAACAACATTTAAGGGTAATGTATGTTTAAATGAATAAACATACATTACCCTTATCTTTATAAAAGCAATCCAATTATGGGGCCATTCACAGAACAAGAACAAGAACTAATTTCCCAAACCATATCAGATGCTGAAAAAGCCACTTCAGGCGAAATCAGAATTGCCATAGATAAACATTGCAGCGGCGATGCATTTGAAAAAGCAACATCCTACTTTTCAAAACTTGGGATGGATAAAACATCAAGACATAATGGTGTATTGATATACCTGGCTTATGTAGATCATAAGTTTGCAATAGTTGGTGATAGTGGAATTAATAAAGTTGTACCTACAGATTTCTGGGAAACAACTAAAGTTGCAATGAAAGCTCATTTTGCCTCTGGCAATTTAGCTCAGGGCATTATAGCAGGCGTAATTTTGGCAGGAGAAAAACTTGCAACGTTTTTCCCTTCGCAAAATGACGACATCAATGAACTGCCAAATGACATTATTTTTATGGATCAGAATAAAACCACATAAGCTATGAAAAAATTAATCGTAGCATTATTCTTACTTACAACATCCCTGGTTGGGTTTGCTCAGGATTTTCCGGCAAAGCCGACCAAATTGGTAAATGATTATACAGGAACACTTTCAGCTGATCAATTGCAACAATTGGAACAGAAACTTGTTGCTTTTGATGATTCAAGCTCCACTCAAATTGCAGTAGCTGTATTAAAATCTGTTGGCGACTATGACATTAACGAATATGCGCTTGAATTGGGTAGAAAATGGGGAGTTGGTAGCTCAGGGAAAAATAATGGGATAATGATCGTGGTTGCTCTTGGCGACAGAAAGATCTCTATCCAAACAGGATATGGCCTGGAAGGGGTATTACCAGACATCTATGCCAAGCGTATTATCGAAAACGAGATAAAACCGTATTTTAAAACTGGAGATTACTATCAGGGACTCAATGCAGGTACTGATGCTATTATAAAATATACCAAAGGCGAATACAAAAACGAAAATCCAAAAAGGAAGAATGATGCTGGCAAAGGAGGCAGCATGTTGGCCATCATCATTATCATTGTTGTTATAATCATTATCCTTAGAAGAGGTGGCGGTAGCGGTGGCAGTGGACAAGTTATCAGTGGTCGTGGTGCTGCTGATGCTCTTTTCTGGAGTATGTTATTAGGCGKTGGCCGAGGTTCTGGCGGTGGCTGGGGCGGAGGTAGCAGTGGCGGCGGCGGAGGTGGTGGCTTCGGAGGCTTTGGTGGTGGTAGTTTTGGTGGCGGTGGTAGTAGCGGTAGCTGGTAAAGAATATGTTAAGAAGAGACTTAATTACAGCAGAAATTCAGAAACTTGCGCAAGTTTTAGCCCGTATTATGGGCTTAAAGCTAGAAGGCAAATTGACTGAGGCAGATGATCTGTTAATGGAATCATTGGTAAATAATTTTGGAATTACACCTGAAGAACTATTCTCCAGTAATTCTTCTGAATTTGAGGCACGGTTAACTGAAAAGGAATTCCCTGCCGAAAAATTGGAAATGCTAAGTCAGTTTCTCTACTC
>NZ_JBFTNT010000277.1:0-5689 GCF_056397585.1 Pedobacter sp. 05L430
ATAGAAATAGAATTAAAGGAGATTACTAACCAATTAAATGATGTGGTAGTAGTGGCCTACGGTTCGCAGGAGCGCAGAAACGTAATCGGATCTGTCGTAAAAACCAGTCTCGATGATGTAAAGAACATTCCGGGTGGTAGCTTTGAATCGCAGCTTCAGGGAAAAGTAGCTGGTGTACAGATCACCAATAATACGGGTGTGCCAGGCGAGACTGTAAACATTCGACTGCGCGGGGCTAATAGTATTAACGGAAACAACAATCCTTTGTATGTGATAGATGGGGTATTTATAAGTAATACCAGCTTGCAGACTTATGATACAGGTGGTAAGTCCACATCGCCTATTGCTGATATTAACCCGAACGATATTGCGAGTATTTCTGTGTTGAAAGATGCTGAAGCAACTGTGCTTTATGGGGTTAGGGGAGCCAATGGGGTTGTTATCATTACCACTAAGCGTGGTAACTTTAACCAGAAGCCGAAGCTTGATCTGAATGTAAATAATGGTTTTGCAAAAGCCATTAAACTATGGGATCTGGCAACCGGCCCACAACATGCTGAATTGATTAACGAGAATTACATCAATACTGGTGGAACTTTTGCTACCCGCCCGTTCCGTCCTGTTTCAGAAGGAGGCAGAGGCTTACCTGAAGAGCAGCAAACTTACGACCGCTTAAGTCAGGTTTTTCGTACTGCTGCGCTGCAGAATTACGATGTTTCTTTGGCTGGAGGAAACAACGGAACAAAATATTACATTTCGGCGGGATACAACAAACAGGAGTCCATTCTGGCACCTATATCTTTCGATCGCGCCAGCTTCAAGGCAAATTTTGATCAGAAGATCACTAATAAAATAACAGTGGGTATAAGCAACACCCTTGGCAGGACCCACCGCAATGAAGGCCGGGCAGGAGATGGGCCAGCTGGTGGTTTACTTCAGGCGGCACTGCACACACCTACATATCTGTCACCTTATAATGCACAGGGTGTATTGGTTGGTAGAGCCGGCTTTGATAATGTACAGCTTTTGCTTGAAAATTACGACATCAACTCTACCAGTTTACGTTACATTGGTAACCTATACGGTGAGGCAGAACTCTTACCAGGACTGAAGTTCCGTTCCAGTTTTGGTTTGGACTATACCAATTATCCTGAATCTGAATATTGGAATACTTTCCTGATCTCGGGAAGTCCAAATGGTCTGGCCACTTCATCCGTTGGTCAGCGCACCTCGCTGCTTAATGAGCAAACACTTTCCTATAGTTTTAAGGTTAATGACAAACATACATTTGGCATTTTAGTGGGTAATACATTGCAAAGCGATGTGAGTAGTACCACTTCGGCCACCGGCAGAGGCTTTGCCAACAATTCGTATAAGCTTATTTCCTCCGCTGCGGTAACTACTGGTTCAGAAAGGTGGTCGAGAAGGAATCTTGCTGCCTTCTTTACTAAGCTTGATTACAATTTCGATGGCAAATACCTGCTTGATTTCAGTCTGCGTGCGGATGGATCATCTGCATTCGGAAAGGACAAGCAATGGGGGTATTTTCCCGGCGTAGGTGCAGCATGGCAGGTTAAAGAAGAAAACTTTTTGAAAAATGTGGACTTTATCACTGATCTGAAGATCAGAACTAGTTATGGTATTACAGGAAGCCAGAATGGTGCCGATGATTTTTCTTCACTTGGCCTTTGGTCTGGAGGTTCATCATACCTTGGAAACCCAGGTACAGCACCTCAGCAAATTGCCAATCCTGATCTTGGCTGGGAGCAAACTACTCAGTTCAACACAGGATTTGATCTCTCTTTATTTGAGGGCAGGCTGGCATTTTCATTTGATTACTACAGAAAATATACCAGTKATGGGATAATTTCCAGCCCGTTAGCCGCTACAACAGGCTTTAGTAGTTATACTAAAAATCAGATAGAGATTAGTAACAGGGGCTATGAGCTGGGAATCAGCTCTACCAATATTAAAGGAAAGGACTTTAACTGGACAACGAGCTTCAATATATCCGGAAATAAGAACAAAATAGAGAAATTATCTGCACCGGTGAAGTTTGGAAGCAGGGACCTGATCTGGAATATAGAGGGAAGCCCTTTGTACTCTTTCTACCTATATAAAGAGCTTTATGTAGACCCACAAACGGGTAACGTGGTGTATGATGATTACAATAAGGATGGTAAGATCACTGCTGCAGATAGGCAGGTCTACGGGAGCGTATGGCCTAAGTTCTTTGGCGGTATGGGTAATAATTTTGCTTATAAAGGATTAGATCTGGGTGTATTCTTTTCCTTTTCTTATGGAAACAAGGTGTATAACCACAACAGGTTTTTTGGTGAAGCTGGCGGAGCACGTGATGCCAACCGTATCATTTTTGCCAGTAACGTAGACAGGTGGCAGAAGCCTGGTGATGTAACGAACACACCAAGGCCAGATGGAATTAACAACAACAACTATAAAGATGATGGCAGTCGTTGGCTGGAAGATGCCTCTTTCCTGCGCTTACGCTCTTTGGTACTTGGTTATACACTTCCTAAATCGATTACAGAACGGGTTAAGCTGGATAGGGTGAGATTGTCTGTGACGGCTAATAACCTGTTCCTGATCACCAATTATACAGGCCTTGATCCTGAGTCTTCTGCCAGTAGTTCACAAAATGCGCAGGGAATTGATCTGGGTACACCACCACAGCCACGGAGTTTTCAATTTGGTATAAATGTGTCCCTATAATTAGGGATAAGAAATTAGAAATCATGAAAAAAGCAATATATATCTTGTCCTTCTTTAGCATCCTGTCCTTCTCCTCTTGCGAGAAATACCTGGATGTAGAGCCTCGTGCATCAGTGTCAGACAAGCAAACGATCTACGACAATGCATCGTCACAAACTGCACTAACCGGGGTTTATGCTGCACTGGCATCCGGGTCTTATTATGGTACCACATTTCAGTCAATTGGATATCTCAATGGTGATAACATACAATGGACAGGTTCACAATCACAGGTTCAGGAATTCATAAATCATAATGTTAGTGCTGACAACTCTACCATCAGCAGCGCTTGGTCGGCCATTTACCTAACCATTAGCAGGGCGAACCAGGTTATTCAAAAGGTTCCTGGAGTAACAGATCCACTCCTTAACCAAAGTACAAAAGACCAGATCGTTGGTCAGGCTTATTTTATTCGTGCATTAGCCTATTTCGATCTGGCCCGAACCTGGGGCAGCGTACCGCTGATCACCAAGCCTACTGAAACGGCAACTGATAACAGTGGGATTCCGCGCAGTCCGCAAAATGAAGTATACGCACAAGTGTTGAACGATCTGGATAAAGCAGAACCTCTGTTGACTGAAACTACGGACAGACATAGAGCTACCCGAAAAACAGTATGGGCGCTAAAGTCGCGGTATTACTTATATAGAGGCGATTGGGCAAATGCAGAATTGTATGCAACAAAGCTGATTGTTGATAACGCGAATTACAAATTACTGAAACCTTTTGGAAGTTTCTTTCAGAACGATGCCAGGGCCACTCAGGAGTCTGTGTTCGAACTCTTTTACAGCGCTGCAGAAACCAATGGGCATCGTGGACAATGGCAGCCTCAGCAAAATGGGGGAACTCGCCAATGGGCACCCAATGATGCATTTGTAGCATTGGTAAATGATCCACTGATTGGAGGTACAAGAAGTGTTTTGGTGGCAAAAGACAACCAGAACCGTTGGTATGGCAATTTATATTACAGGAGTCCTGCAACAGATCCTTCTTATCTGATTCGCATAGCTGAACTTTATTTGATCCGCGCCGAAGCACGAAGTAACCAGGCTCCCGACGGTGCGACTGTTGCTAATGATAAGTTAGCCGGTGCCATTGCTGACCTGAATGCGGTGCGAGACCGCGCTGGACTGGCGGGAACACCTGCAGTTACCAAAGCAAATGTGTTGTTGGCTATTGAAAATGAAAGAAGAGTTGAATTTGCTTTTGAGCCGCACCGCTGGTTTGACCTGGTAAGAACAGGAAGAGCATCCGTTGTACTGAACATTACTGACGTCAGAAAATACCTGATGCCTATTCCTAATGATCAGCTGCTGATAGATCCGGCATTAGGGCCAAATAATCCAGGATATTAAAATTTATAGATTATGACAACTATTAAATTAGATCAATCTTCTCCTGAATGGAATGGTTATGAAAAAACCGCTCTGCGCTTCTTTTTCATCTATTTCATTCTTCAAACCATCCCGCTGGACTGGAAGTACTATAAAGGAATCTTTGCCATTAACTGGCTCAACCTCAATTATGGAGATATTTTTTTCATTACCAGGTATTTCCCCAGCTTTGGTTCTGCCACAGGAAGTTTCATCGACTGGATCATTATTGCCGTCATAGCCGCCATTGGGGCCGCAGTATGGGCTAAAAAAGAGAAACCAGATACAGATTATAGCATTTTGTACTACTGGTTAAGGACCATATTGAGGTACAGGCTGGCTATAGGAGTTATCGGTTACGGGCTTATCAAGTTTTTTCCGTTGCAGGCACCTTTTCCATCCATCAGTAACCTGAATACCAGTTATGGCGACTTTACCGACTGGAAGATATTCTCACTGAGCCTTGGTGTAGTGCCGGGTTACGAGTCTTTTCTTGGTGGAGTGGAACTGCTTGCAGGCATTCTCTTGTTCTTCAGAAGAACAGCCTCAATAGGCGCGTTTATTATACTGGTGTTTACAGGGAATGTATTCATTTCAAATCTTGCTTACGAAGGCGGAGAATATGTGTACAGCTTTTACCTGATCTCGCTGGCTATATTTGTATTGGCCTATGATGCAGGGCGAATCTATAACCTGATCTCACTGGGCAAACCAACTGCTCCGAATTTATTTAAGCCCGTATTTACCGGATGGTTAAAAAATGGCAGGATTGTTTTGAAAAGTGCAGTGATCTTCTTTTTTGTATTTGTTTACGGGTTTAAGACCTACAAAGGGTATAGGACCGACCCTTATCAGTTTCCAAAAGCAAAAGGATTAAAAGGAGCTAGTGGGATTTATAATGTTAGTGAGTTTAAACTCAATGGCAAAGTATTCCCTTATTCTGTTACGGATTCAACAAGATGGAAGGATGTGGTGTTTGAAAAATGGGCCACAATAAGTATCCGTTCAAACAGACCGGTTATACTTGATTCTACCAACTATGAACAGATCAGCTATAAAGATAAAGACAGAAATTACGAGTTGGCCGGTTCCGGTGGAAGACATTATTACAGCTATAAAGCAGATACAGTAAACCATCTGTTATTACTGCAAAACAAAAACAGTAATTACAAGAACGATAAACTGGTACTGAAGTATAGCAGGCCAGATAGCGCAACAATAATCCTTTCGGGCGTTAACAATTCAAAAGATTCTGTTTACGTTTTACTGAACAAAATAGACAAGAAGTATCCCATTAAACTTGGCCGTCGTAATCGTCTGAAACTTTAATACAAATGAAAATGAATAATTCAGAAAATACACCAACTCAGTGGTCGACAGGCAAAAAAATAGCATTTCGCATTACGTTTGTGTTCTTCTTGCTGGTATCCATTCCGCTAAGTAGTGGTTGGTATAAAAATTTAATTGCCATCGATTGGCTAAATCCACATTATCGTGATATATATGATATTGCACGCTTCGGTACCAATACACCCCCTGTGCTATTT
>NZ_JBFTNT010000278.1:0-5657 GCF_056397585.1 Pedobacter sp. 05L430
TCTTTATTCTCTGTAAACCCGATTTATTTATTCATGGCAGGGCCACATGAAGCCGTCTTTCAGATTGGACTGAAAGATTATCATGCGGATATGGAAGAATTTAAAGATGAATTAAGGAAAAATGTAAAAAGACTTGAACCGGATATCAGTTTATCTTTTGAGCCAATAGAATTAACCGACAAGGTGTTAAGCCAGGGCTCTCCCACTCCTGTTGAAGTGCGCATAGCGGGTAAGAATAAAAAGATAAATGAAACTTACGCCAGAAAGGTACTCGCTGAACTGAAACAGATTCCTTATTTGCGTGACGTGCAAATTGCACAGTCTATCAAATACCCTGCGTTAAACGTAAATATTGACAGGATTAAAGCTGCTCAACTGGGTGTAGACATGAGCGATGTGTCCCGATCGTTAATAGCCTCTACCTCTTCCTCTCGTTATACAGATAAAAATGTCTGGGTAGATGAGAAAATTGGTTTAACCTATAATGTTCAGGTACAGGTTCCCTTTAATCAGATGAACACCAAAGAGAATATCGGCGAAATCCCCTTGCTTAGAAATAGCATCAGACCTATACTAAGTGATGTAGCCACTATTACTACAGATACCACTTATGGTGAAAATGACAATGTTGGCGCTATGCCCTACCTATCAGTTACGGCAAACCTGAACAAAATGGATCTGGGCTCCGCAAGTAAAGATGTAGACAAAGCGATTAAAGATTTGGGTGAACTGCCGAGAGGTTTGATTGTAAAACCAGTAGGTATGATCAATGTGCTGGGAGAGACCTTAAGCAGTTTACAATCCGGACTTCTTGTTGCCATTGTGGTTATATTCCTGATGCTCTCGGCAAATTTCCAGTCTTTTAAAGTACCATTGGTGATTTTAACTGCGGTACCTGCTGTTATACTCGGAGCGTTGCTGTTGTTAAGTATAACCGGTTCTACTTTAAATCTTCAATCTTATATGGGCATCATTATGTCTGTTGGGGTATCTATCGCTAATGCTGTACTTCTGATAACAAACGCTGAGCATTTACGTAAACATAGCGGGAATGCAGCAAGCGCGGCAAGAGAAGCTGCAGCGCTAAGGATCAGGCCCATCATTATGACCAGTGTGGCGATGGTTGCCGGAATGCTTCCGATGGCCATTGGCCATGGCGAAGGAGGAGACCAGGTTTCACCGCTTGGCAGAGCAGTAATTGGAGGTTTGATCGCTTCAACTATTGCGGTTTTGATAATTTTACCATTAGTATTTGCATGGGTACAAGGCAAGGAAACCACACAATCTATATCACTTGATCCGGAGGATAAAGAAAGTAAACATTACATCAAAGGATTAGCAGAATAACATAAAGGCATTTAAAATAACTTACAAATGAAAACAAACCTATTTCTAAACACAGTAGCCCTGGCAGGAGGAATTGCCATATTGGCTATAATGAACGGATGTACGGCCAAAGCAGAAAAAGAAGCAGACAAAAAAGAGAAGGCAGTTACTATTGTTACTTTTAAACTTAAAAAAGATAAGCTGGCCACCACACTGCAGCTGCCGGGAGAGCTAAGTGCTTACCAGCAGGTTGACTTGTATGYGAAGATAAGCAGCTTTATTAAAACATTAAAAGTAGATATCGGCTCACAGGTAAGTAAAGGTCAATTACTAATGACCCTGGAAGCACCAGAAACCAATTCTCAGTTGGCTGCCGCACAATCGCGACTCAAATCTCAGGAAGCTTTATACACCGCAAGCAAAGCGAATTACGAGCGTTTGTATGAGACTAGTAAAACCCCCGGTACCATTTCCAAAAATGACCTGGATCAGGCCATAGCCCGTAGAAATTCCGACCAGGCACAATTTGAAGCAACTAAAGCTGCATATAAAGAGGTGGCCGCGATTAGAGATTATCTGGAAATCCGCGCACCATTCAGCGGTATTATTACTGCCAGAAATGTGAATTTAGGTGCTTATGTGGGTCCGTCTGGCAAAGGGTCAGAGTTTCCATTACTTACCCTTCAGGAACAGAAAAATCTCCGTTTAGCCATTTCTATTCCTGAAGTATATACTGGGTATTTAAAGCAAGGTGATCAAATTAGCTTTACAGTAAAGTCAATGCCAGATCAGGTTTTTACCGCCAAAGTGAAACGCTTATCCGGTGCTTTAGATCTACGTCTTCGTTCCGAAAAAATAGAAATGGATGTTCCAAACACTTCAAAAAGACTATTGCCAGGCATGGTGGCTGAAGTTCACATTCCACTTCCCGCCAATGCAAGCACATTTGTGGTTCCTAAAAAAACAATACTGGAAACAGCTGAAGGTATCTTTGTGCTAAAAAACAACAACAATAAGATAGAAAAAATCGAAGTAAAAAAAGGCAGGGAAGCAGATGATAGAATAGAGATTTTCGGAGATCTTAAAGCAGACGATGAATTGGTAACAAATCCTTCAGAAGAAATGCAGACTGGTCAAGTCATACAACCATAATTTTACACGGAGGTTATAGCCAATGCTGAATAAAAATGAAGAACTTTATGTTGTGAATAAAATTGAAAGCCTTCAGGATTTTTATGAACGTCTAAAGATACGACATCCTGATGTTACCATCCCCAGTGTTGAAACGGTTACAAATGTCGGCCACTTTGGAGTATTCAAAAGATCTACGCACTGTTCGGCGCAACCATCTCCATATAATCGTAGGGATTATTATAAAATTTCCCTGATCCTTGGATCTGGAATACTCCATTATCCAAATCAGCGAATTATTGTAAAAGAACGAGGCCTGCTTTTTACCAACCCCAATATTCCCTATGCCTGGGAAGCAACCTCAGAAACGCAGGCTGGATTTTTTTGCCTGTTTACCGAGAATTTTATACATAACAGAAATGAAAGTCTCAGAGAGTCATTGTTATGGAAACTTCAAGGTTGTCCTATCATTTCTATTAATCAACATCAGGAAAAGATTTTCATGGAGCTATTTGCCAAGATGATGGCTGAGATGGAAAGTATGTATGTTCATAAATATGACATGCTCCGCAATTACATTCAATTAATTGTTCATGAGGCATTAAAGGTTCAACCACCGGACACTTATGTTAGGGAAAATAACGCAGCTGTAAGATTAACATCTATGTTTATAGAACTGCTTGAAAGGCAATTTCCGATAGGCTCCACTGATCATATACTTGAATTACGAACACCCCACGATTTCGCCGAACGACTCGCTGTGCATGTAAATCACCTCAATCATGCTGTAAAAGAGGTAACCGGCCGAACCACATCGGAACACATCTTGAAAAGAATAGCCACCGAAGCTGTGGCACTGCTAAGTCATACCGAATGGAATGTTGGCCAAATTGCATACTGCCTTGGTTTTGAGTACCCTGCCAATTTTAATATATTCTTTAAAAGACAGATGCAATGCACACCACGCTTTTTTAGACGGGAGCGAGTTCCTTCCTAATACCATGCCCATCGCCTGTAAAAGCAAAATCGTCGACGCAATCCCTGAGTTCGTCTATTATTCACTTGCAATGTCCGTTGTATTTGTACTTTAGAATACATTTTATTGCATGAAACCAGCTATTACATTTATAAAAGATATAAAACAGCATTAAAGGTCCCCCGTATACGCAGGTATATGGGTCTATTTTGATGTGATGCCTGGCCTGGATGGGCCGGGCAATCACAAACTTTCTGCTGATAGCAGACTGAGGTAAGTCTGCTTCCAGCGTGCCCGCAGTGCATAATCAGCACGCACTTAAAATGCGCCAAAACTTTACCTATCTTGATTTTGTTTATTACCACATGGCGTTAATCAAATTTACGAGCAAGGGCATTTATTGTGCACAAGGTGATTTTTATATTGACCCTTGGAAACCAGTTAACTACGCGGTGACCACTCATGGACATTCAGATCACGTAAAATCGGGCAATAAAGCCTATTTATGTCATGAGCTTACAAAATCAATTCTTAATCACCGGTTAGGCCCAGATCTAAACATACAGACCTTACCCTATCACAAAAAGATTACCATAAATGGTGTTAAGCTAAGTCTTGTCCCYGCAGGCCACGTTATAGGCTCTGCACAGATAAGACTCGAATATAAAGGYGAGATCTGTGTAATATCTGGCGACTATAAAGTAGAATACGATGGAATAACCACCCAATTTGAGCCTGTAAAGTGCCACACTTTCGTTTCTGAAAGTACTTTCGGACTGCCTATCTATAAATGGCAACCACAGCAAGAAGTGTTTGCACAGATAAAAGATTGGATATC
This sequence comes from Pedobacter sp. 05L430, assembly GCF_056397585.1. Taxonomy (NCBI): domain Bacteria; kingdom Pseudomonadati; phylum Bacteroidota; class Sphingobacteriia; order Sphingobacteriales; family Sphingobacteriaceae; genus Pedobacter; species Pedobacter sp. 05L430. The sequence continues at coordinate 4,272 of NZ_JBFTNT010000278.1, forward strand.
TGGCAATCGGGATAAGAACAAAACCTCAGTACTTACCGCTTACAGCCTGGGCAAAGCACAAAGACTTATGAAAGGCCTGGAGGGTTATGGTGATATATATGTTCATAGCTCCATTGCAAATTTAAATGAAGGGTTTCTACACTCCGGGGTAAATTTACCAGAAACCATCAGGATCACCCCGGAAACTAGGAAAGAAGAACTGCAAAAAGGGATTGTCATTGTGCCGCCGGCACTTTCTGATGGCCGGTGGATTAAAACTTTAACCAGTCCGGCTACCGCGGTATGCTCTGGCTGGATGCAGGTAAGGGCTGGCAGAAGATGGCAAAGTGCCGATGCTGGCTTCGCATTAAGTGATCATGCCGATTGGCCCGGTCTATTGTCGGCAATAAAAGCTACGGAGGCAGAGAGAGTGTATATAACGCATGGCTTTACAGCAACCTTTTCCAAATACTTAAATGAAATAGGCATTGAATCTGAAGAAGTRAAAACGCAATATGGGAATGAGGAAGAAGAGGAGGAAAAATCGTGAAACGCTTTGCAGAACTTATACAACAGCTTGAAACAAGTAACAAAACAAATGATAAAATTGCGGCCCTTGTTGATTATTTCAATGAAGCTGATGATTTGGATAAACCTTATGTAATAGCCATGTTTACAGGCAAGCGCCCCAAACGCCCTGTAAGTACTGCTCTAATTAAATTGTGGGCTGTAGAGCTCAGCGAAATCCCCGAATGGTTATTTACAGAAAGCTATCATAATGTGGGCGACTTAAGTGAAACCATAGCCCTTATACTCCCCCCTCCTGTTCAGATTTCAGATCGTAAATTACACGAATGGATAAAGGATCTGGCTTTATTAAACGGGCAAGACGACACACATAAAAAGGCCTTTATTGTTAACGCCTGGAATAGTTTGGAAACAAGGGAACGCTTTATATTTAACAAGCTCATTTCGGGAAATTTCAGAATCGGTGTTTCCAACAAAATGCTTGTAAATGCGCTTGCAAAACAAAGTACAATCGAGAGCAGCAAAATCATGCACAGTATTATGGGCAAATGGGAACMTTCAGACATTACCTATAATGATCTTATTGCAGGTGTCCATGTAAATACCGACAACTCCTGGCCATATCCTTTTTGCCTGGCTTATGCTCTTGAATCTGAGCCTGCAAGCTTGGGTGAGCCAAAAGAATGGCAGGCTGAATGGAAATGGGATGGTATTCGCGGACAAATTATTAAGCGTAATGGAGAATTGTTCATTTGGTCGCGCGGCGAAGAACTGGTAACAGATCAATTTCCCGAACTACACTTCCTTGCGAATGAATTGCCAGATGGCACCGTACTGGATGGAGAGATACTTTCGGTTAAGGAAGGTAAAGTGCAGGCA
>NZ_JBFTNT010000279.1:0-5593 GCF_056397585.1 Pedobacter sp. 05L430
GTCAATGCACACTATGTATTTGGCATTTTTAGATACTGGTGAATCGATTTTCACAAACTCATCCTCCTCTTCTGTTGCAACAATACAACATTCACCACCACTGGTCAGTGCACTTATAAATTGCGTATTGGCATACACATCAAGCTTCTGTTGCCCCTCACCCTGAATATTCATGGTTCCGGCAGCTCCCAGTATATCAACCAGACCTGCTTTATTCACCTCCCGGTTAACTATTTTGGAGGCAATACCAATATCCCGAAGCAATCTTGAAAGCTCTCCTTTTGCATAAGGGAAATCGGCCTGTTTTTCTATTATAAATTGACCCAGTGTTTTTATACCTGACATATACTTAGTGTATTTAATACGTTATCTAACGCCTATTTCTATGACCTCTAAGTTATGTATTTTTTCTTCTGAAACAGAAAATCTAATTAAAGTTTTAACCTTATGCCAACCCGAATTTCCTGCTGCACCGGGATTTATATGTAAACAATCGATTTTCTTGTCGTACATCACCTTTAAAATATGTGAATGCCCGGCAATAAATAATTTCGGAGGCTTAGTGTACATTTCACCCTTTACCTGCGGAGCATATTTCCCCGGATAACCCCCAATATGTGTTATCCATACATCAAGGTTTTCGCAATTAAAACGCAAGTGTTCAGGGTAAAGGCTTCTAATCTCTTTACCATCAATATTTCCGTAAACGCCACGAAGTGGTTTAAAGGCGGCAAGCTCTTCGGCTACATTGGGTCCAAAATCTCCCGCATGCCATATTTCATCGCAATCGGCAAAGTGTTTAAAAACCGCTGGATCCAAAAATCCATGTGTATCAGAAATCAGGCCTATCTTAGTCAAAGTATATGTTCTTAATATGTATCAAACAAAGCTATGTATAATGACATTTATACAATTAAAAAGCCAGCAAGAAATCTTTAAGTAATCTCTTATAGGCTTCGGTATATATTTTTTCAGATTCGTAAATGAAGAAATTACTAATCTTTGGCGCAACCACTTTCCGCTGGAGGCAAATGATATGGCGAAAAACAGGTTTACTTTCATCAGAACAAACATTTATTCTTTCGCCCAGCGCCAGATTAAATGCTGCTGCCCCCGCAACCACAAACTCTGCTTGCTTAACCGGGAGTATTAACCAAATACATCCATCATCAGTTAATAGTTCTGAAGTTTTCATTAACAGCAACTCAAAAAAATCCTGATCAGCGTGCCTTGCAATCCCTTTTCTTTGTTCCGGATTTTTAAGGTCGTTAACAAAATAAGGAGGATTGGAAACAATTAAGTCATATTTAACATCAGTATTATACGATGCTATAGCACAATGGTGGGCTTTAACTCTTGCAGAAAAATTAGAATTGTTAAAATTAGCTGAAGCCGCTAATGCTGCCGATTCGTCTATCTCTACAGCATCAACTAGTGCCTCTGGAAAACGCTGCGCCAGCATTAAAGCAATAACGCCCGTACCGGTTCCAATATCGAGTATTTGTTTAGTGTCATTTTTTTGAACAATAGCGCCTAGTAACACTCCATCAGTATTAATTTTCATGGCACAACCCGACTGGTTTACCTCAAACTGCTTAAATTTAAAAATACTTCCCATACGCTTCTGCGAATATATTACATTCTAACCTCGCGGTTTTAAAATTTTAACGCTAAATTTGCGGCTCAAAACACTACAATGATTTATTTCTTCTCCAATCAATCCAATACAGTTTTCGCTTTACAAACCGCGCAAAACTTATCCGATACTGATATTACAAAACTAGAATGGCTGTTTGGCGGTGCAAAATTAAAGCAAGAAACCGTATTAACAGACTTTTTTGTCGGACCTCGAGCAGCAATGATAACTCCATGGAGTACAAATGCGGTAGAGATTACACAAAATATGGCCATCGAAGGAATCATCAGGATTGAAGAATTTCATAAAGTAGAAGAAGGTTTTTCTGACTTCGATCCAATGTTATCTCAAAAATATAAGGAACTTAATCAGGACATATATACTATTAATATACAACCGGAACCTATTATTGAGGTTAGCGATATTGCTGCCTATAATAAACAGGAAGGTTTATCACTAAGTGATGAAGAAGTAGAGTACTTAAATGGTCTTTCTCAAAGACTTGGAAGAGCACTTACTGACTCAGAAGTATTCGGTTTTTCTCAGGTAAACTCAGAACACTGTCGTCACAAAATCTTTAACGGTAAATTCGTTATTGACGGTGTGGAACAACCTACATCTCTTTTCAAGCTGATCCGTAAAACATCAGAAGAAAACCCCAATGATATTGTTTCTGCCTATAAAGACAATGTTGCCTTTATTAAAGGTCCGGTAGTTCAGCAGTTTGCACCTAAACGTGCTGATGAGCCCGACTATTATGCAATCAGCGATTTTGAATCCGTAATTTCCGTAAAAGCAGAAACACATAACTTCCCAACAACTGTAGAACCATTTAATGGTGCTGCAACCGGATCAGGTGGCGAAATTAGAGACAGACTTGCAGGTGGACAAGGCTCACTACCTTTGGCTGGTACTGCAGTTTATATGACTGCCTTATCAAGATTGGAAGAAAATCGCCCTTGGGAAAAAGGTGTTGAAGAAAGAAAATGGCTATACCAAACTCCAATGGATATCCTAATCAAAGCTTCTAATGGAGCAACTGATTTTGGAAATAAATTTGGCCAACCGCTAATCACCGGTTCGGTTCTTACATTCGAACATGAAGAAGGCGGACGCAAACTTGGTTTCGATAAAGTAATCATGCTTGCTGGTGGTGTTGGTTATGGTAAGGCCAGCCAGGCTAAAAAACAAAAACCTTCTGAAGGTGATAAAATTGTTGTCCTGGGTGGAGAAAATTATAGAATTGGTATGGGTGGTGCTGCAGTATCATCTGCAGATACCGGCGCCCTTGGGAGTGGAATTGAATTAAATGCCATTCAGAGATCTAATCCTGAAATGCAAAAAAGAGCAGCTAATGCTGTACGTGGCATGGTAGAGAGCGATCATAACAGCATCGTATCGATACATGATCATGGTGCCGGTGGTCACTTAAACTGCCTTTCTGAACTGGTTGAAGAAACCGGTGGAAAAATAGACCTTGATAAATTACCTGTCGGTGATCCTACCCTTTCAGCTAAAGAGATTATTGGTAACGAATCTCAGGAGCGTATGGGTCTGGTAATCGGACAAGAACATATAGAAACACTTCAAAAAATTGCAGATCGTGAGCGCTCTCCAATGTATACTGTAGGTACAGTTACAGGCGATCACCGCTTTACATTTGAATCTGCAACTACCGGCGCTAAACCTATGGATCTTGAACTGAAAGACATGTTCGGCAGTTCTCCAAAGGTAATCATGGAAGACAAAACCATTGATAGAAAATACGAGCCGGTTACTTATGATAAAGCCCAGTTAAATGTTTATCTGGAACAAGTATTACAACTTGAAGCTGTTGCCTCTAAAGACTGGTTAACCAATAAGGTTGACCGTTGTGTGGGTGGCCGCGTTGCCAAACAACAATGTGCCGGACCACTACAATTGCCACTTAACAACTGTGGTGTTATGGCGTTAGATTTTCAGGGAAAAGAAGGCATCGCAACTTCAGTAGGTCACGCTCCCCTATCTGCATTAATTGATCCGGCAGCCGGAAGTCGTATTGCTATTGCCGAATCTCTTTCTAATATTCTGTGGGCACCATTAAAAGATGGACTAAAAAGCGTTTCCCTTTCAGCCAACTGGATGTGGGCATGTAAAAACGAAGGTGAAGATGCCAGATTATACGAAGCTGTAAAAGCTTGTTCTGATTTTGCAATCAGCTTAGGAATCAATATCCCAACAGGTAAAGATTCCTTGTCGATGAAACAAAAATATAAGAGCGATGAGGTGATTGCACCGGGTACTGTGATTATTTCAGCTGCAGGAAATTGCAACGACATCACTAAAGTTGTTGAGCCCGTTTTACAAAAAGATGGCGGTTCAATTTACTACATCAACCTATCTAACGATACTTATAAACTTGGTGGTTCTTCCTTTGCACAAATCTTAAACAGAATTGGTAATGAAACACCTGATGTTAAAAATGCAGATCAACTTAAAAATGCTTTTAACACACTTCAGGAATTAATAAAAGCTGACAAAATACAAGCAGGACACGATATAGGTAGCGGTGGTTTAATAACTACTTTACTGGAACTTTGCTTTGCCGATCGTGATCTTGGTGCATCATTAGATCTTTCTTCTTTAGGTGAGCAAGACATTATAAAATTACTTTTTGCTGAAAACATCGGCATCGTATTCCAGGCAACTAGCGATGTTGAGGCTACCCTTTCTGCAAATGATGTTGCTTATCACAAAATTGGTGAAGTTACTTCAACCGCAAGCTTACAAGTAAAAAACAATTCAGATACCTTATCTTTTGACATTGATCACTTACGTGATGTATGGTTCAAAACTTCTTATCTGTTAGATAAAAAACAAAGTGGACCAGTAAAAGCAAAAGAACGCTTTGACAACTACAAAAACCACATACTTAAATACAACTTCCCTACTCAGTTTGACGGAAAGAAACCGGTTATTGATGCTTCAAAACCAAGACCAAAGGCAGCTGTTATTCGTGAAAAAGGAAGTAACTCTGAACGTGAACTTGCTAACGCCATGTACCTTGCAGGTTTTGACGTAAAAGATGTTCACATGACTGATCTTATTGCAGGCAGAGAGACTTTAGAAGACATACAGTTCATTGGTGCGGTTGGTGGCTTCTCTAACTCCGATGTTTTAGGATCAGCCAAAGGATGGGCAGGAGCTTTTATGTACAACGAAAAGGCTAAAGTTGCACTTGAAAACTTTTTTAGCAGACCAGATACATTATCTGTAGGAATCTGTAATGGTTGTCAGCTTTTTGTTGAGCTGGGCTTAATCAATAAAGACCATGCAGAAAAACCAAAAATGCTGCATAACGAAAGTGGTAAACACGAAAGTATATTCACCTCATTAACCCTACAAGAAAACAATTCAGTTATGCTTTCTACATTGGCAGGAACTACATTGGGTGTATGGGTTTCACATGGTGAAGGCAGGTTCCAATTACCTTACTCAGAAGATAAATATCAAATCATAGCAAAGTATGCTTATGAAACTTATCCTGCAAGCCCGAACGGTTCAGATTATAACACAGCAATGATGTGTGATGAGTCTGGTCGTCACCTGGTAATGATGCCACACATTGAGCGTTCATTATTCCAATGGCATTGGGCAAATTATCCGAAAGAACGTAAAGATGAAGTTACACCTTGGATGGAAGCCTTTGTAAACGCCCGTAAATGGGTTGAAACGCATAAAGGATAAGAGCTCAGCCTCTTCCATTATTGCATTTGTCTAAAAATTAATTAGATTTGGTTACAACAGATGTGTAGCAATAGCTCCCATCCTTCTTAACCAAATCTAATTCAATGTTTAGATAACTATGTTATCCTACCAATCTTATACTGATAATGAATTGGTTCTTTTGTTCAAAAAGGATGACCATGCTGCCTTCACAGAAATATATATTCGTTATTCCTCTGCTTTATATAATAG
>NZ_JBFTNT010000280.1:0-5589 GCF_056397585.1 Pedobacter sp. 05L430
GATGTATATAGAATGCTACACGTTCAGCAACTTTGTGAGATATTTCGCTTCCGTCCGTTGTGAATAAGCATTCTAATGCTCCTGCGTAGAACGATATTTTTAATACGGGATAGGTAGCATCTCTAGCATGGTCTATAAAGAGGAAAGCTCGAAACATTCTGGACGTCTTAGTGAAATCAAGATAACTTATTTTAGAGCCCATCATCTTTCCTAAGACATCTTCATGCGGATTTTTAATATCTGGACGTTTAAACTCTTGTAGTTTKAATGATAAAATCTGCTTAGATTGGATTAACTGTTCAATAAGCTGCTCTGGTCTGTATGTTATCTTATCGAATAGTCCTGATGCATTTGAATTAAGGKAAAGAGTGTAATTTGTGGAGGTGAACAGCGGATGAAGTACCGCGGAAAAAGGACAGAAAATGCTATTATCKGTAAACATCCAAAAGATGGGCAAGGAACTTCTGGACGCCTCAGAAAATTTACGAAATCTTTCAGGTAATATTAGCTTTTCTTCATCATGTATAATCTCTTTCCTTATTATAAAAAAATCAGCATTCATTAGGTTTTTGTACGCTTGAGTGCCAATTTGTTCAATAAATAATTTGTTAGTAGTTAGATTCTCAACAAGTTTTTTATCATTAGTATATGTTAAACCCATGTGGGTAAAAGAAAAAAGCTCTCTGATAATTAGATTATCAATTTTACTTATAAATATGGCCTCCATTAATTTAGAATTAGGTATTGAATATACGCATTCCTTACCAATCATTCCAAGTAAGCTTCACAAGTCCTCTACCCTTTATACCAAAGGTATTTTTGTATGTGAACTACTCCATCAAACGAAATACATACGAGATTGCTAATATAAGGCCGACTGGACAGCAGGAAAAGGAGATCATGACAAAGGATATTGTGCCTATGTCCTTCAATGTACCGAATGCTATTCACTTCCAAATTGGGGATTATGTTGATGTATGGGGAGAACGTTATGAGTTGTATGAATTGGCTGAGCCAACTAAAAACCACACTCAAAATTTCGACTACAGTCTAACCTTCAAAGCGCAATGGTATAAATTGAGCAAATGGAAGTTCAGGGGATATGATGGCGAAAACCAACTTAAAGTTATAGAGTGGCAGTTTACGGGAACTTTGTTAGACTTCCTGACGATGATTGTTGTCAATGCCAATCGAAACCTTGCTGGCTGGACCATTGGGGATTGTGATGAGTCTGAAATGCAAACTTTGTCCTTCTCCGGAGAAAACATTCTACAAGCCATGAGCCAGATTTGTGAGGCTTTTAAAACAGAGTGGAGCGTAACCAATCAGGTTATTCATTTTGCAAAACGCGGTGAAGTTACGGGGTATAAGTTTGAATACGGATATGATAAAGGATTAAAGGGTGGCTTACGTAGAACCAATGTTGATTCAAGCAATGTGTTCAGCAGATTGTTTGTTCAAGGTTCAACTCAAAACCTACCTGCTGATTATAGGTTTGGCCAGAAGCGATTACAATTACCTGCTGGTATGGACTTCATTCAGAGTACGAAATACGGCCCTGATGAAATTGAGGCTGATGTGGTGTTTGATGATATACGTCCGGAACGAATAGGTACAATCAGCGCTATAGATGGTATATTCAAATTCAGCGATAGTGGTTTAGACTTTGATATCAATGAGCAACTATTACCAGGTTTATCAGCTAAGATTTCATTCTTGTCTGGTTCACTTACCGGCTACAACTTTGAGATTCAAAAAGGGGGGTATAATCCAACTACCAAGCAAATCACCATTGTTAAAAGTGATTTAGAAAAAGAGTCCCTGCCAAATGATACTTTGCATCCACAGGTTGGTGATACGTATTACATCTTCGATATTGAAATGCCTGATTCCTACGTTACTGATGCTAGTAATAGGTTATTGACAGCAGGAGCAGAGTATGTAACTAAAAATGCACCACCTAAAACAGCTTACGAAGTATTGCCTGACCACTTCTACTTTGAACGAAATAGCACTGTTTTACGCTTAGGTGATTTCTACGGGGTGAAAGATCTTGACTTGTTACTTAACAAGGATATCCGGATGATTGGATATGTTAGGGATTTGCATGAGGAGTTCAAATACCTATCCATGCAATTGTCTGATGTGGTTAATTCTGCAGAGATCGTAAGACAATACAATGAAACTGCTAAGGTTAAGAAAGCATTGAACCTCAATAAGATCATGAATGTTCAGCGTAGCCGAGAGAACTGGAAAACTACCATGCAGTTGACTACATTGCTAGATACGTTGAAAGCGGAAATGTTGTTGATCACTGTTGATGGAGGGGCGTATCAAACTAATATAACCAGTACCACAACCCTAACAGATTTCATTGCTACTGATGGACATGTGTTTCATGAACAGTATACTGAGCATAAAGGTATTTGGGATGTGACAGGACTAACAGCCAGCCTTGTAGATGATATTCCATACTATATTTATATACGTGCTTCACGGGCTGCCAATAGTGCTCAGGTCATAAAGTCGCCTACTAAGATTGCTGTTGAATCGGATCCTTTGTTATATTACTTCCCGTTTGGGGTGATAAGTTCGATTATCGATGGTGATAGGTTTTTTACTTCGTTAAGGGGGTATACAAGGGTTACTGGTGGGCAAATTGCAACCGGTGAGATTGTGGCCAATAATGGAGTAAGCAATATTAACCTTGATAAGGGCACCTTCAACTTTCAAAATATATTGGCTCAAATCGCATTTACTGAGGAGGGGGTGGTGTTGAACGGTAAAATAATAGCTACTTCTGCTGAGTTTATTGATTTAATTGTTCAAAACCTTAGGACCAAAGCCACAGGAAAGCGGGTACAGATACTGGAATCAGAGAATAATATAGAGATATACAATGCCTTGGAGCAGGTGTTGATACAGTTGGATGATGATAGTGCTATCGAGGGGACATATCAGACATATGATGCACCAGTACTAAATCCAGATGGGTCATATCCCAAGGATTACTTATGGAAGAAACCAACAGGAACACCTGGGGAGTTTAGATATACCTATGCTATTTTAGGGCCCGGAGTGTCGGTTGGAGTTTCTCCTACAGATGCTAATGGATATTCAACATTCGGAAGAAAAGAGATTTCTACAAATGGAGTGTTTAAGGCAGGCTTTGATGATGCAGAACAAACAACAATATCAAAGGACGGCATTACCACGACAGGAGATTTCACTGTTGCAGGCAACGTAGAAATAGGTGGAGATATAACTTTAGATGGAGATCCGGTTTTCACTGGCGATATCGAGTATTTGAATGGCGTTGGTACAAACGCTTTCCTAAGAGTGAAAAATGGTTTGATAACAAGTCCAACTTAAGATATCTTCTTACTATTAATCACTTTATGCACAGCATCGCTATTAATTTCTGGCTTATCGCATTTCTTTTCGCAGCTGGTAACACCTAGAATCACACATACTGCTAATACAATTGTTTTCATAGATTAAATGTGCAACTATTGTTTCACATTATCAAGTGTTTGTGAAACTTTATTTTCACAGATGTATTTGCTATATTTGAATATGGACTTCAAAAAGTACATTATTGAACAAACAGCCGTGGATTTAGGATACATTGCAAGAAAGATGTGGCCTGATAATAAATCAGCAAAGACTTATCTTAGCAGGAAGTTAAACGGAACCGATGGAAGAACCTGGACTCAAAAGGATAATGAACTCGCAAAGAGGGTTCTGAATGAATTGGGTATTGAGTTAGCCAAGCTTTAAACTTACCAACACTTTCAAGTAAGCCTCACAATCCGTATAGTTAGGTTCGTGGAGGTAAATTTGTGTAACACCTAAAAAGGTGGTTTATACAATGGGAAAATTATTTACTGGCATAGATTCATGGCTAAATACAGAGCCTAACCTTCCTAAGGAATTACAAGAAGCATTACGACATAATGGGTTAACCGAAATTGCAGGGGAAAAGCATAACCCAACAATTATTGGATGGCTAAAAGAGTTAGGGATATTTGGTTGGATCAAAACCGATGAGTCGCCCTGGTGTGGCGTTTTTAAAGGTATTTGTGCCCTTAGATCAGGCTGGTTAAAATTGCCTGCTCCACAAGTTGCTGCTGCTATTTGGTGGGCTACTTGGGGACGAAAAGTAGAGATTAAAGACGTATGCGTTGGCGATACATTGATTAAAAGCAGGGTTGGTGGTAATCATGTGACCTATTGTATTGGCGAGAACGATAAATACTTTCGTACTTATGGCGGTAATCAGTCAAATATGGTATGCCCTGGATGGATGCTAAAATCAGAGGTAACTCATGCTCGCAGGGCAATATGGAATTCAAGCCAGCCATTGGGAGTTAAAAAACATTATTACGCAAACCTAGACGGAACACCGGCTAAACTTAGTGAGGCCTAATGGAAGAAAATCAATCCCCTGTCCCTGGTAGCAAACAAGATATGATCGATCGTAAAGGTGCATGGATCGAACGGATGTTTGACCGCTTGTTTGGAGCAATACAAAAGAACGTCCAAGGGACTATTCTCATTCTCTCTGTTGCTTTAAACTTCTGGCAGTTCAGTATCAACAATGATTTGCAACAATTGAGAATTGCTGATATCACCACCCTCAATGAAAAGATCAACAAGGCCGTTGAGCAACGCGTGAACTCAAAGGTTACTGAGCAGATGCTTCCCATACAAGCCCAACAAGATAGTTTAAATAAAACTGCAGATACTTCATTTAGAAAACTCAATGAAACAGTTAATTCATTTAAAGAAAAATACATCAATAAAAAAATCAAGAAATGAAATGGATTTTAATATTACCCCTGTTTGCATTATTGTTGGCCGGGGCCAAACCGATTTACGTTGAACCATTGAAACCCTACCAACGAGTAGTTGTTCCAATCAATACGAAAGTCGATAGTATAAATACAATATTTCAGGAGTTGGGTGTTATAATCGAAAAACCATGAAACGGATAGTCTACCTATTATTCGTGATCGGCCTACTTGCATGCAGTGGTTGCGGGGCATTCCGAAAGGTGTTCAAATCAAAACAGTATTCTATCCTTACCAGTCAAACTGAAACTAAGCGGGATAGTGTAGGGCTGACTATTGATAAAACCATTACTACGATTAAAGAACAAGCAGATACTGTGATTAATGTTCCTGGTAAAGTTGTTCAGCAGCCGGTATATTTAAATAAGGATAGCTTAGTTAGTGGTATCATGGCTATACAAAGCGATCTGGTAGATGTTCAGTTGACATTAGATCCATTGACGGGGATATTAACAACTAAGGCTACGCTACATCCACAGCTCATACCGATTAAGTTTGATAGGACGATAATTAAGGCAAATGATATAACCTCATCGTCCAATGTTAAGGGGATGAGTAAGGCTAGTAACAAGCATGAAGAGGGTTCAAGTATCGTTGATAAAGATCCGATACATATTCCTTGGTGGACTTGGTTAATAGGATTTTTGGTAGTAGGAGCATCGATATGGTATTGGAAACGTTAATGGAATTAGACTGTTTTATGTAATTTGTTATAGGCGCCCGATTACACTAAGCT
>NZ_JBFTNT010000281.1:0-9779 GCF_056397585.1 Pedobacter sp. 05L430
ATAATTGGGGGTATAAAAGATTTCTTCTCATTTTTAGGGGCCGACACCAGATTCGTAGAAGGCTTACCTACGGCTTTAATAAGACCACTGAGTGGCGGTGCTGCAAGAGGAATGATGGTAAGTACTATGGAAACCTATGGTCCGGATTCATTTGCAAGCAGGCTTTCTGGCATTTTCCAGGGTGCCTCTGACACTACTTTTTATGTAGTTGCAGTTTACTTTGGTTCTGTAAGTATTAAGAATACCCGTTATGCTATTGGCGCAATGCTGCTGGCCGATCTTGTTGGGGTATGTACAGCAATAGGTCTTGCTTATTTATTTTTTGGATAAGAAATATAGATTACAGAATTATTTAGATTCTGTTGATATTATTCTGCTAATAATCTGTTCAAGTGCAGTGGGTTCTAAACTGGTATGCTTAGAAGACCTCCAGGTGGAAGTAGAATCTAACCACACACAAAAAGAATGGTAGCCATCTACTATTACTGCATAGGTTTCGTGAAAATCATCCTGTATGCGCATACAGAATCCGTTTATGGGCTTGCCCTGAACATCAAATCTGAAATTTAAATAGCTACTTAACATACTGATACCTGGTTAGTTATTTCTATAACAAATTAAGTTATAATATGTTTAGCCTATTTTAAATGCTTGCTATATTATTGTTAAATCTAGATGATTATTTTATGAATGAGAATGCTTAAATTTAATTGTAGCTTTATCTGCATAACATTAAAACATGGCAGATAATCAAATTACCGCAATTACAGAGCTAGACAGGTCTCATTATAAAACTAAGGTTTATGCAGGAGGGCATTTTATTTATTCTGATGAACCTGAAAGCATAGGCGGAACAGATGAAGGCATGACACCTGGAGCATTGTTGCTTGCTAGTTTAGGAAGCTGCACAGCTATTACCGTTAGAATGTATGCTGATCGGAAACAATACAACCTTGATGCAATTAAAATAGAGTTGGCTATTTGCGAGGAAAAGGAAATGAGCAAGGAAACAACTATTACCCGAAAAATTGAACTGATTGGGACATTAACAGAAGAGGAACGTAAACGCTTAATGCAGATAGCAGACAAGTGCCCCATTCATAAAATACTAACCAATCCCATAAGAATTGAGACCAGGTAACAAAAGCGTTTTACTATATACAATTTAGTACTATTTATACATTAATTAGTACAGTTGGCAAGTAACTAAGCCGCAAATTGGGCTTTGACTTTTTTAACAAGACTATCGATATCAAATGGCTTTGAAAGAAAGTCATTAGGTGAGCCTGGTAATTTTAATAAACTTTGCAGATTGTGACTTGCAGAGATCATTACAACAGGAATATTTTTAAATAAATTGTGTGCTTTTATTGCTTTGCAAATGTCCCGGCCGTCAATTCCACCAAGCATCACATCTAACAATACCAGATCAGGCCTTAACGATGATATGACATTCAATACATTTCTCCCGCTGGTTAAAGTAGATACCTCGAAACCCTCACCCTCCAATACAATCTTAATAATATCAACTATATCACTATCGTCGTCAACTGCTAATATTTTTCTGGACATTTCACTAACTCTTTTAGCTAATTATAAGCGATTTATATGCCACATTTTTCATTATTATTAATTAAATACTAGAAAAGTGATCTGGGACAATTTTTGTTAAAACTAATTTACTAGATCAAAAAATTTACTAAATCCCAATAATTTGATTTATTACTAAAATTATTAGCATATTTACATTTCATAAAGGCTTTAAAAAAACATGCTTTACGCGGTAGTAGATATAGAAACAACAGGTGGCTTTGCTTCAGGAAATGGAATCACAGAGATTTCAATTCTTATTCATGATGGTGTTTCTGTAATAGATATGTTTGAAACACTGATTAACCCTGCTCAGGAAATTCCTGAATACATACAGGCATTAACGGGCATAAACAATGAAATGGTTATAGATGCTCCGTTGTTCAGTGATATAGCTCCAAAAGTATATGAATTGCTGCACGATAAAACTTTTGTTGCGCACAATGTAAATTTCGATTTTTCATTTGTTAAACATCAATTATCATTGGCAGGTTATCAGCTTCAATGCAATAAACTTTGTACCGTAAGGCTTAGCCGTAAAATACTTCCAGGTCATCGTTCTTACAGTCTGGGTAAGCTTTGTAATGCTTTAGGTATAGAGATAAACAACAGGCACCGTGCAGGTGGAGATGCAGCTGCTACGGCAATTCTATTAGGTATGCTTTTACAGGCAGATGCTGAAGGGATTATCAATCAATCGTTAAGAAAAGCTTCAAAAGAGCAGGCCCTGCCTCCTAATTTACCGAAATCGGAAATAGAAAAACTGCCTTTAAGCCCCGGTGTATATTACTTTAAAGATCAAAAGGGTAAAGTGATCTACATTGGTAAAGCTAAAAGCCTGAAAAAGAGGGTTTGTTCTCATTTTACAGGCAATAGCACAAGTAAACAGCGTCAGGATTTCCTCAAGGATATTTACAGTGTAGATTTTGAAGTATGTGGTACAGAACTAATGGCTTTTATTTTGGAAGCCACAGAGATCAAGAAACTATGGCCAACAAACAACCGAGCTTTAAAGCGTTTTGAACAGAAATATAGTTTGTATGCTTTCGAAGATCAAAAAGGCTATATAAGATTGGGCATAGATAAATTTAAAAAAAATACACCGGCCCTGTATAGTTTTAATACCATACTAGAGGGGCATAATCTTTTAAAGGCATTAATAAAAGAACATTTGCTGTGCGAAAAGCTTTGCTTTATTCAGAAAAACCGACAAGCTTGTACAGCTTATGAAGAAGGTAATTGTACCGGTGCCTGTGTAGGTAAAGAATCTGCTGCTGCCTACAACGTAAGGGTTAAATATGCTATTGAAGATTTAAAAAAGATGTTGCCATCTTTTGCCGTTATTGATAAAGGAAGAACTGAAGACGAACAAAGCTGTTTGCTTGTAGAGGAAGGAAAATTCTATGGCATGGGGTACATTTCACATCATGCAGATATTAATGCGCCTGAAGAGCTAAAATCAGTCCTACAGCCCTACCCTTCCAATGACTACATCCTTCATATGATATTATCACACACGGAGCAGTTCCCTCAAAAGAAAATAGCAATTTAAACTAGTGACTTTTCTTTTCTATCCTGCTGTGGATTTTTACGGTTTCTTTTAATGCTGCAGAACCATACCACTGATAATAATCTGCGGTCATTAAAAATACTATCTAATGAAGGTTTGGGTAAATCTTTGGCAGAACCCGTTTTTAAAATTACCAGAATGTATTTCTTCATCCCATAATCATCAGCTTTAAGTTCTTTAGCTAATTTTTCATCGTAGTTTTTATTTACTTCCTGAGCTCCTGCTTTATTGGCAACAAGTAACGTACAGATTAGCAGGGCTATTATTGTGAGTTTTCTTTTCATCCTGGATATAGATAAGTACAATTGAGGTAAAAGTACATACTGAATTTAACGATTTTAAATTGAATTAAAGAAAGTATGAAGCGACTTTACAATATCAGAAAGTGCAAATAATAACAAATTAAAGGCAGTATATTTTCCAAACCAACAAGGTAAATTCGTATCAATAACCTTTTGTAAAAACAGATGAAGACACAAATCACACAACAACAAATTGAAGATTACAGAAAGAATGGTTTTTTGCTTATTGAAGATTTTTTAGATAAGGATGAATTAGAAATCTGGCGCGAAGCGGTAACTGAGGCACTGATTCAACGCGATGGCAGAAAACTACCGGGGAAAGATACTAAAACTGGTGAAGAGGATGGGATTAATAAAAATGCCGACTATTTTGGAAAGGTATTCGATCAAATGCTCAACTTATGGCAAACCAATGAAAAAGTAAAACAGTTAATACTCGATGAAAATCTAGGTAAAATGGTTGCTGACTTATCTGGCTGTGATGGAATACGGGTATGGCATGATCAGGCATTGATAAAGCGTCCATGGGCCAACCCTACTTCGTGGCACTTAGACACGCCTTTTTGGTCCTTTTCTGACCGCCGCGCTTTATCCATCTGGATTGCACTTGATGATGCCACTCTAGAAAATGGATGCCTGTATTTCCTTCCAGGTTCATATCATTCAACCTCTTTTGAAAACCCAGGTATAGGCAAGAACATGGATGAAGTATTTAAGTTCTATCCTGAACTCTCTATTTCTGATTCAAAGGCGGTTCCTATGAAAGCTGGTAGCTGTTCTTTTCACAATGGCTTAACGATACATGGTGCTGGTGCTAACATGACAAAGGGCTTTCGACGAGCTATGACCTGTGCTTTTATGCCTGATGGTGCTGCGTTTAATGGAATCCAGAATATCCTATCTGATGAGCAGGTAGCTAAGCTGAAAGTAGGGGACCTGTTAAATGATGACGAACAAAATCCTTTGATCTATACTAAAAATCCTTCATTACCCTAACAGAAATAAACTCGGGGATAATGCATTATCCTCGAGTTTCTAATACAATACGAATGACCACTTACCGGGTTTAACATCAAACAGAAAATAATTTACATCTTCTCCTTTAAATATAACCTCGGGATGTTTTTTAAGACTTTTCTTATTTTTCACAAACAGTTTCCCATTTAATGATATATTGGACAAACCAGATTCCATTTTGGGCAAACCTATTTTAGCCAGGGTATTGGGTTGTATATCAACAAAAAAGGTGAGTTTGTTATCTCTCCTTTTCAGATCCACGGTAATATTTCCTTTTACGGTAKGCGTAACGCAGTAGATCTCATGTAAGTTTCCGGGTTGAGGCAATATACTAATCGTTTTATAGGCAGTCTCTTCCGGAGCAATTCCGGCAACATACTGAATTAAAAGTGTTAATGGGCCACCAGACCAACCATGATTATACGATCCCCCGCCATAGCCTTCGGATCCTATCCCCCAGCCTTCCCACAATGTAGTGAGGTGGCTTTCAACCATATTAGCATATCTCTTTTTCATTCTTCCCAGCCCACCTTTAGCATCATGCATAATAAAGAAAGACTCCATTATATACTTTTCCATATAAGGACTGGCATGGAATTCAGTCTTTAATACATTTTTAATGGCTTCGTATTTCCCACTATCTGCTAAACCTGTTAATACAGCTAATCCATTCCCCCTATCATCAATAACACCTTTATTTGTTGGGCTTTTATAAGCACTGCCGCTCCAAAATTTTCTATTGAAATTTATCTTTATAGATTTCAGTAACTCCTGATAGGCTTTTATATCAGATTGATTTCCTGTTAGCTCTGCCATTTTTACTGCAGTTTCAACGGCCATATAATACCATGCGTTTTCCAGTAATGGGGTATCAATATCTTCTCCCCAATCCATCCAGTCCCATCCTCCCGGACGATGTATTACTAAACCATCGTCCCCTAAACGCCACAATTGCAAATAATTTTTGACTGTAGGATAAACATGCCGAATCAAAGCAGTGTCTCCAGTATAACGATAATAATTCCAAAAACCATATTTCCCCACACTAGCAAGCATTTGAGTTGGAAGTTCGCCATTCCAACTACCCGCAGGAACAGGCGAATATAATACCCCATCAGGTTTTCGCCAGTCAACAAGGTTACGAATTGCTTTATTAATAATTAATTCTCCATTTCTGTCGCAGGCATACAAAATTTCACCCATTAGTATTACCGCGTCTCCCCACCATTGTGCCCTTTCCCTATCCGGATCTTGAATTGCATCTCTCAAATTAACATTTAGTGTATTATATGATTTTTCCCAAAGACGATTATAGAAAGGATCATCAGATTTAAATTTACCTATCTGTTCGGTATCATATCTGGTTTCCCGGTATTTCAAGTCAATAATTTTCACATCCTTAGGAACAGAGTAATGAACCTCATGTCCATTCAAATATCCAAATGTTTCAAACTCCTGTATCCCTGCTTTTGTAATATATTCTGTACGAACGTTATACTCACTACCGCCTTTATAGTTATCTGTTCGAATGTCTATTTTTAAACCAGCCGGAGCATCGATCTTTAAATATGGGGTAATGGATATATTTTTAGGCAATTTGGCAACAATCGGATTGCCATCACTCACCTTTGGCAGATTAGCGTTATTAGTATAATGTAAAAGTCCCGAATCTTTCCAAAAAGGGATGGGTCTTTTCACCAGATTATTCCATGGAGAAACTGGTGGCTTCCCATAGGAAGTAGCATTTACCCAGGAATGATCGTCAAAATCTGGCTGGTTCCAAAGCGGCATATCTTTCTGAGCATCAAAGTAAATATTAAACTCGGGCAAGCGATAATTTGGTAAAGGTGCGCTGGTATTGCCAAAAGCAGGATGCCGCATCACTTTCCAAGTTGAATTTGATATTATTACGTTGTTTCCTATCGTCATATCGTACAAAAGAGCCGATTTACCACTATTTTTATGGTCGTAACCATCTCTTCCCCAATACCAGGTTAATATAGAGATCGTATTTTTTCCCTTGGTAAGATAGGGTGCCAGATTAATTTCATCATAATAGGTGTCACGTGGATTAGGCCCTCTTTTTAATTGACCTTCAAATACGATCATTTTCCCATTCACCCACAGCCAATACTTAGAATCGGTGCTAATTTTGGTAAGCACCTTATTTGGAATTTTATCGATAGAAACCTGCTTTCGGAAAGACGTCCATAAGTTAGTGTCTTTTTCTGCATGAGGAATTCCAATCCATTCTGCTTGCCAGCGCTCTGTCTGAGAGAAACAGGAAATACTTATGAATAAGACAATAATAAAGCAAAAAGATCTTATCAGATAATTCATATTTCTTAATTATTTGTTAAAAAATGCCGTCATCTCTCCTATCGTCGAGATGACGGCGTATCTATCCTGATGCGTTAGCCTAATATCCTGGATTTTGAACCAGGTTACTATTTATCTGCACCTCTCTAGATGGTATTGCATAGATCAATCTATTATTAGTTACATTAAATGAGGCTGGTAACAGCCAACCATAAAGGCTTTTAAGCTGCTTCCCTTTTGCATTTAAAGTTTCTACTGCCTTTCCATTGCGAACAAGATCAGTCCAGCGATGGTTTTCAAAAGCAAGTTCATGTMGCATTTCGCTGGCTACATTATCGTCAGTAGCAGAAGCCAGATTTGGTAATCCTGCTCTTTTTCTTACCTGATTTAAATAAGGCAGAGCTTCGGCATTTTTACCCTGCTTAACAAGACATTCTGCAAGCAGCAACAAAGCACCTGAATAACGGTAAACCGGCCAGTTCTGATCTGTATTCCACTCAACGGTATATGGTGGAAACACATATTTATTTATAAAGTAATAAAATGTTTTTCCGGCAGGCGGTGTGAAATTAACAGGACTAACAACGGAGCTTATTGTAAAAGAATCTCCGGTTTGAGTGCCAATAGCTACACCAATTGAAGCTGGCAGTCTTTTGTCGCCACTTTCATATGAACTCACCATTTCTTGAGTAGGCGCATTCCATCCCCCACTAGTAATACCTCCTCTTTGGTTGGTTCCATGTAATCCAAGAATGGCTTCTGTATTGGTAGTTTTTGGAATAAACCTCCATATAAAATCACTTTGCTGACCATCGTTACCTGCCTTATATTGTACTTCAAAAATTGATTCGCTGTTGTTTTTATTTGTTGGCGAAAACACATCGGTATAATTTGGTAGAAGTGTATAATTCATCTTGGTGATATCTAACAGCTCAGTTTCTGCTTTCGCATAATCGCGTGTTGGCTTAGACATATAAGCATAAGCCAAGAGCATTTTGGCAGCACCTTTACTAACCCTTCCGGTTTGAGGAAAAGCTGTCGCTACCGGAAGTTTTGCTATGGCATCATTCAGATCAGCAATGATCTGAGCATATACTTCATCAACTGTGTTTCTAGGCAGGAATGCACCAGTTTCTGAGACAATCTCCTCCAATTGCAATGGCACGCCCCCATAATGCGTTACAAGATCAAAATAGTAATATGCACGAAGAAATAAGGCCTGCCCTGAAAGATCGTCCATAGATGACTGCGAAAGTCCAATCGTGTTCGCTTTCAGTCTGGTCAGTACTGTATTTGCCTTAGCAATTCCAGAGTAATCATTTCCGTACCTGTTACCTGCATTATTTGGTTCTGCACTTGACAAACTATTGTCAAGGAAGACCGCCATTGCTTCTATACTGGTTTCAGATCCTCTGTCTGATGAATAATAATTAAAGAAGGTATTGTCTGAACGCATTTCATCCATATAAATACCTGTAAAAGCAACTCCTCTAAGGTTGCTATAAGCAGAAACTACAGCCTGCTGAAATTCAGTTTCACTTTTAAAAAAAGTTGGGGCACTAACACTGGTCTTAGGTACAAGATCAAGCTCACTTTTTTTACAGGAAAGAAATCCAATGGAAACTGCCACGATGTATAATATTTTATTTTTCATGATTATTTTTCTAGATTAAAAGCCTACGTTAAGTCCCAGTGTAAAAATCTGAGAGATTGGATAAGAAGTAAAATCACGTCCCTGACTTAAACCGTTAAGTCCGGACATACCTGCTTCAGGATTCATCCCCGGATATTTAGTAAAAATTAAAGGGTTTTGAGTACTGAAATATACGTAAAATCAGGGTTTGGGTTACCGATGTAAGTTCTGTCATTTTCATCTATAATACCATCAGGAACGCCGTCTGGCCCACTAATGTCTTTAAATCTTGCTGTACCCACCATAGAAGTTGCACCATGGGGCTGGGTATCAAATTCTTCCTGGGTCATATATACACCAGTATTGATATATCCGTAAAACATTCCTATTGGATTACCTACAGCTGTTCTGTTATCATCCCAATAAAGACTATATCCTCCAATAGGTGCATTGTTTGTGCCTAATTTGATTACCTTATTTCTATCAAAGGAAATGTTAAAACCTGTAGTCCATTTTAATTCACCATCGAGGTTTCTCGATTCCAAACTCAGCTCATGCCCCCAGAAATCAAAACGGCCTATATTTGATGTAATACTGTTAAACCCAGATTGAACAGGGATATCTACATTATAAAGCAGTCCATCCGTTTTTTTCCAATAGTAATCATAGGTTAATCTCAACCTGTCATTAAAGAGTCCAAGGTCAACACCAGCGTCGAAACTAGATGTAGTTTCCCAAGTAAGAAAGGAATTGCCGATCCCGTCAAGAGATTTACCTGGTGTTACCTGGTTTCCAAACACATAATTATCAGAATTTACAGAAGCCAGGTAGGTATAATCTCCAATATTGTTATTTCCCACTTTACCATAACTTGCCCTAAATTTTAACAGGCTTATTTTATCCTGTTCTTTCATAAACTTCTCATCAGAAGCTACCCATCCTATTGAAACCGATGGAAAATTACCATACTTATTATCCGTTCCAAATCTTGACGAACCGTCTCTTCTAAACGCCAGTGAAATCAAATATTTATTGTCGTAATTATAGTTTAAGCGGCCTATGTACGATAATAATGAGGATTCTGTTGTACCTGCAGTTCCTATTCTGGTAGTTGCTGCATTTATCCATTGAACATTATCATCCGGAAATTCTGAAGCTTGAATATTGCTGTTTTCCGATCTGAATTTTTGAAAGGTATAACCCACAAAGGCATCCAGATTATGTTTTTCATTAAAGGTTTTCTGATAAGTAAGGGTATTCTCGGCCAGTAAATTTAAGAATCTATTAGTACCGTAACTTCCCGTAGGAGGTTGAGGGGGAGCACCTCCCAAACCACCCTGAGCTGTTG
>NZ_JBFTNT010000282.1:0-5562 GCF_056397585.1 Pedobacter sp. 05L430
GTCGTTAATTCTTAAATTAGAAAAATGACTTTTAAACTTAAATAATGAGTCTTCCTTTCCTCCTACACCCCCACCTAAGTGGAATATCTTTTTCCCCAATCTTCTGCCAATCAGGCTAATTTCATCCGTCAGTAATTTACTGGGCGATACTTTCAGGTATTTTTCAGAAGTGGCAGACAAGTGGTTTCTGACTACATTTTCGGATATCAATATCAGGGCTCCGCAAATCATTTCAGTACCATCATAAATCAGCACAAGCTCATTTTCAAATTCACGGGTATTGAGCAATCCGGCAAAATATTTTTCATCGAAATAATAACTCTTGCTGGCTCCCAACCGATCCATATTCTTATGATACATTTCTGTAAATGCAGCTATTTCGCTAGGACCCGCTGCATTTTTAATGGTATATCCGGTTTCCCGAAGTTTCTTTATCTGCCTTTTCAGCCTCTTATCGTATCGTGATCTCTGCTCTTCAATACTTAATGATAAATCCATATAGATGGTGCTTCCGTTAGGAATAACGCCTCCAATATTTTCCAGTAAGTAATGTTGATTAAGAAAAGGATACAATCGTGAAAAAACACATATACACTGTTCGGACTTCAGAAAATGACCGAACTCTTCTTTAAAGCTTTCAATCGTTAGTTGCGGAATATCCTTAAAATCTACATTAGATATTGGCCCTGCGTATCCATATACTGAAGTCATATCATATTGAGATGACCCTGCGATATTTCTCTTTATTAGTGGAAATGCTATAAATAAATCTTCTTTCTCGTAAATAAAAAGAATGGGCTCTCCTTCCATATTTAAGGAGTGGTAATACCAGGTGTGATATACTTCATAATTATGAGCCCGTTTAACATAAGCATCCCACTCCGCTTTTGCGCGGACAATTAAGCATTGATAAGACATGTATATTTTTTCTTTAAGGTGCGCTAGTGATCTGATTTTCCTAGGTAGTAGGATTATGCTCCTTCCAGAATATTAACCATAGTCTGGTTCACTTTGTTTACATCAAACTTTTCGCTTGCGTATTTTCTGCCATTTAGCCCGAATCTTGCAACATCATCTGTATGCCTTATATAGTACTCCATTTTAGAGGCCAATTGTTGAATATCTTTTATTGGAACCAAAAAACCATTGGCCTTTCTTAGAAGCGGGTTAATTGTTTCCCTGCATCCAACAGAATTACAGGTAATAACTGCCCTTCCCATTGCCATTCCCTCTAAAAGACACCGTGGAACTCCCTCTCCATAATAAGATGGTAGCACAATAACAGAAGATTTGTTAATGTATGGTCTTACATCATCAACCAGCCCAAAATATTGGATGGTTCCATCCGTTTTTATTCTTGAAAACAGATCCGCACTAATGGCATCAATGTTATCATCATAAGGCCCAATTAGTTTAAAAACAACATCAGGGAATTTTTCTTTGATCTGTTTTGCAGCATAGTAGTATTCCTTAATTCCTTTCGCGTTAATTAATCGCGAAATCATCAAAAAACTTATGTTATTTAAATCGGGGGGAGAGTACTCATAGTGAGACAAATCTACCCCCGAACCATTCACCACATGAGCTATATTCTTGTTTGTAATAATATTTGCACGAATCAGTGTATTATAATCATCCTTATTTTGAAAAATGATCTGCAATCTTTTACTTGCTCTCAGACTCAATTTTAACAAAATCCTTGTTATCTTTTGAACTACCGTTTTCCTTGAACCTACATTTAAAAAATTGTAGCCAAGCCCCGTCAGCATCGGTGTGATGTGATTTACTCTGCAAAACCTGGCAACAAAAGCGCCATAAATAACTGGTTTAAAAGTGTAGGGAAAAAACACATCGGGTTTAGTAGCTTTGATCAGCCTGCGCAATTCGAAGAGGTATTTAAGATCAGAGACTATTGATACATTACTCGGATTCAATCCATTTTCATATACCCTTACCCCCATTTCACTTAGCTTATTTTTAATCTCCTGATGTTCAATTTTAGGAGTAAAAATAATCACTTCGTGTTTTACAATTAATGCTTCTATCAATTTACCTCGGAAATCCAGCAATGAACGTGGAGAATCGCATGAGATCAAGATTATCTTTCTTTCTTTTACCATGTTGATTTAAATTTATAGGTAAATATTTAAGGGCCTGTTTCAACTGAGTTGAAACACGCCCTTAATACTATGACCATCAAAAAAGATGTTATTAAATCAAAAACTATTATTGCTTAAAGGTTCAGGATTGCTCCGGCATTTGCCATCACAGTCGCAGGAACATTTGCTGCTGGAATAAGTTCTGACTTGTATTCATAGGTTGGTACCCATGATGATGCTGCTGTTGAAATTTTGTTTACACTACCTT
This sequence comes from Pedobacter sp. 05L430, assembly GCF_056397585.1. Taxonomy (NCBI): domain Bacteria; kingdom Pseudomonadati; phylum Bacteroidota; class Sphingobacteriia; order Sphingobacteriales; family Sphingobacteriaceae; genus Pedobacter; species Pedobacter sp. 05L430. The sequence goes on from NZ_JBFTNT010000282.1 coordinate 2,368, forward strand.
TGTAAATATTAGTGCTTGCGCCACTAACAAATCCTGGTTTTGAATTAAAATCAGTATAAATCGCATAATGCTGGTTCTCAAAATAGTTATTATCTGTTCTTACTGTCGCACCCATAGTTACACCAATCCCGTATCCGCTACCATTTTGCAGATAGTTATTAAATACGTGCATGGTTCCAAATCTTGTACAAGGTTGTCTTTCAGAAACATTATAGAAATAATTCTTGTAGACAGTAACACGAAGTTTACCAATATCGTTAGTGTTTGCATCTCCAAAACCGATTAACATCGCGACATTATTATCATGTAATCTATTGTACGATAAAGTAACATAATCTGCTCTGTTACCAACGTCTAACAGACCATCATAATAGTCCCATCCGTGATTTCTATCAGATGATAGATCGCAATGATCTACCCACACGTGATGAGCACCTTCTTTAATAACTATATTTGAATAGGTTACCACATTTCTGATGGTCATGTTACGGATGATTACATTACTGGTTCCATAAACTAATAAACCAACACCTTCCAAACTCGAACCTTTCATACCAAGGATTGTTTTATTGGAACCTACGTTTAAATAGCCTGTACCAGTAATTCTTCCGGATACCTTAATAATCGTAGCTGTATTTGATGAAACAGCATTTTTTAAAGCAGAATAAGTTGTTACAGTTATGGTTTGGCCACCTGTACCACCTGTGGTTTTACCGTCAACCATAGCATAACCAATAATAGCACCGCTTGTTGCCGGAGGCGCTACAGGACTCGTTACCGGAGGTTGTACAACAGAACCACTGCTGCCATCTAAGGTATAAGTATACTTACGTCCATTGGTCCTTGGATCGCTATTATCCGAAGCAGATATATATACGCTGGTAAGCCAATGACAAAAGCGTCCTTTACCAATGTTCCTGATGTCTGCTGCGCTTGAATGCGCAGGACCAAGCTCTTTTCCATCCTCAAAGACCCTCATTGTTGATACTTTGGGCTGGCTTTGTGAATCTCCTGACACTGGAAGCTCATAAACTCTGTAAGAGTAACCACCGTCACTTGCTACTCTAAATGTTTGTAATGATTTAATACCACTTGTGGTGCTCGTAGCTGCTACACCAGTATCAGTCTGCGTAAGTGGGTTTTCAGGGGTTGCCGCATCCGAGCCTTTTTTACATTTACTAAAAGTTAATACAACTAACAGTAATAGAAGGCTCATGGGCAGTCGATTTGATGTTTTGTTTTTTCTTTCCATTTGATTTTTTAAAAGTATACAATGGTAACGCGAAAAAGCGCGTCACTATACACTTCAAAAATTATGGAAAATCAATGATTTTACATAAAGAAAACCATTTTTCAGGCGCTAATCCAATTTAGCAAATCTCATCGATTTAATTATTATAATTAATAAATTATCATTCAGAAATTAGAATATCTTTTAGCTTAATCAAATATTACTTATTATTATATCAGGCATCAATTGATTAAAATATTTTCCAGATACAAATTTTAAATTAATTTAAAATAGTGATAAATTATTAATATCGACGTAGATATTAACTACAAAAAGCATGTTCAAACACATGAATAAATGTAATTTTTCCGTCACAAAAGAACCATCAGACCTCAAACTCTAAATATACTTGGCCCAAAACTTAGAATTATCAATAATTTTTAGTATTGTTTTGTAAGAGAATTATCAATGATAAACAACACTTGCTAGATGCGTTTGTCCCTTTTTTGTTACCAAGTAAAAATCTTTATACCAATTCACAAAATTTCTTACCCCTTCAGATACTGAAACCTTCGGATCATATGCCAGCATTTTCTTCATTACCGATATATCTGCCCAGGTTTCTGCAACATCGCCATTTTGCATTGGCATATAATTTTTATCGGCAATTTCACCTATATTTTTCTCAATTTCAGTAATAAACTCTAACAGATCTACTGATTCTCCTCTTCCAATGTTAAATACCCTGTATGGAACATTGGAACTCGAAGGGTCAGGAACAGAAGCGTCCCATAAAACACTTTTTTTTGCGGGATGATCAATAACACGAACAATTCCATCCACAATATCATCTATATAGGTAAAGTCCCGTTTCATTTTCCCATTGTTAAAGATATCTATCTGCTTGTGTTCCAGAATTGCTTTTGTGAAAAGAAATGGAGCCATATCAGGTCTTCCCCAAGGGCCATATACGGTAAAAAAGCGTAGCCCCGTTGTTGGGAGTTTAAATAAATGGCTGTAAGTATGGGCCATAAGTTCATTACTTTTTTTTGTAGCAGCATATATTGATACCGGATGATTTGCCTGATGACTTGGAGAAAACGGCATTCTTTTATTTAAACCATAAACGCTTGATGAACTTGCATAGACAAAATGTTTGATATTGTGTGTACGACAGCACTCTAAAATATTTAGGAAACCGGTGATATTTGAATCAATATATGCTCTGGGGTTCGTCAAACTATACCTTACTCCGGCTTGCGCGGCTAAATTACATACCGCATCAAAATGACATCCTTTAAAAAGTTTCTTCATCTTGCCATGATCTGTGAGATCTAGTTTAACAAACTGATAATTGGGATATTTACAACTTCTTACAGCTTTTCCATATTCTAAGGATAAACCATCAATTCCTGTTTCTGAGAGCCTGCCATGTTTTAGATTTACATCATAGTAATCATTAATATTATCAATTCCGACTACCTCATCGCCTCTTTCCAACAAATATTTTGCCAGATGATACCCAATAAAACCGGCTGTACCGGTAACCAATACTTTCATAACGATCGCTTTAAAATTTAGATTTATAGATTTAGGCTTAAAGGTTTTTATGCCACACTTCCAGACTGAATACGCAAAAGAGTATTTTGGCCCTTCTTTCATCAGAAATTTTAATCTTTCTGGCAATAAGGTCCATTATGAAGTCTTTTTTTATGATTTTAGAATATAAATTATCCGGAGCCATCAAATAGGTATTGATAATCTCTTTGAGTTCATGATCTACCCACTTCTTCAGGGGTATTTCAAATCCTCTTTTAGGTTGTTCAATGAGCTCAGCCGGCAGATATTTTTTTCCAAGCGTTCTCAAAATATCTTTGGTCTGGAGTTTCTTTATTTTAAAATTGTCCGGTAATCCAGGGGCAAATTCAAGAACTTCTTTTGCTAAAAAAGGGCTTCTTCCTTCT
>NZ_JBFTNT010000283.1:0-5508 GCF_056397585.1 Pedobacter sp. 05L430
CCTTTCCATCGTCCTTTACCACCATACCAGGGAACTGCTTTAACAGATCCTCTACATAATCGCCTTCTCTTATCACAAACGCTTCTGTATTGTATTCAATGGTATCTTTCATTACCCTTATGGGAGTGATTTTGCCCTTAATCACCACCTCATCAAGCATATTAGACTCTGTTTTGAGTATAATATTGCCAAGGTCAACCTGTTTTTGTTTGTCAAGAAAGGTAACGATTGAAGCATATGGCTTGTAACCAATACTGCGGACCAACAGGTCTGAACTCTGAGTTGAAATATTGGAAATAGAAAAATCCCCCTCCTTATCGGCAATTACAGTCAACGTATCTTTGCCTGTAATTACCCTAATGTAGGATCCGGGTATTCCCTGGTTGGTACTGTCTTTTACACTACCTTTAATTGTACGTTTTATTTGCGCTGTTAATTCTTGGCTGGAGAGCGTACAAATAAATACAAGTAAAAGGATAATTCTCTGAGCGTTCAAATTACTTACTTATTATACGTATTCAGGCTAAATATAGTGCTTTACATCAATTATTAAACTATTGTAATTCTATTTTGATAATTGTAGCATCAGCCCCGTTTAGCTCGTACTTAAGCGTTTTATTAATTGCAAAACCTTTACCAGAGAAAAGTTCTTTTGCCTTGTAAGATGACTTTTTACTACCTAATCTATCCAATGGAACCGTAAAAACCTTCTTTTTACCATCAAAGTTTAAAATTGCCAGATATAAGCTATTGCCTATCTTTCTAACAAACAACTCGTTAGATTGCTCACCCGTATTTCCATTTACAGGCATAAAAGCAACTCCTGATCTTGGTATGGCCAATAAATCCTCATTCTGCAACAATTTCTTAGCCGTTTCATTCCATACCCCTGCAGAAGAAAAATCATCGCCCAGTATCAATGTTCCACTAATTAAGCCCGATGTTAACCTTGCTCTGTTCACACCCTCTTTCTCATCGGCAAATACAATATGATCAGCATCTACAAAATTGTAAACATAAGTTTGCCACCATCCGTAATTAACACTATTTAAGGTATACTCAGTATCCTTAATCGTCTTCCAGGCATCACAAGCAATCCTTTTAATGTGGGCATATCTTCCTGTAGCCAAGTTGGGAGATATAGCAGCATAAACAAGCATTTGCCCATCCATCCTATCGATAAGATACTCCATACCCGCTTTATAAGCCTGCATCCCTGTGGTAACAGACTTATCATAAAAAACATCCGACTCAGCAGCAGCATGGCCTAAAAAGTCAATCTTGATCATTTTAAAACCACAAGCCTTTAACTTATCAATAATATAATCAACTCTTTTCTTGGTTCCCGGATGTGTAGGATCAAGTGCTCTGGCACCATCAAAATCATGATAATTGCCACCAACTTTAGTCCACATCTCACTGAATTTATACTTACTGCCCTCAGCTTCCCTATCGCCGCCAGATTTAAAACCCCAGTCGGTAAACGGAGCCCAATACACACCCGGCTGTAAACCTTTTTGCTTGCAGTAATCAGCAAATTCTTTCAGTTTGCTATAATCGCCACGCATACCGCCGGTAAAATTGTCCCAAAATGAATCAAGATCTATATAAGCAGTTTCATCATTTCTAAACTTTGGAAGCTCATTTGCAAAAAAATCAACGTTCTTTACTGCCTTTTCATAGGTCAATTTTTCCTGAATAACGCCCCAGCTGTTCCATCCAAAAGGAACCGGCTTTGTCCAGTTAAAAACAAAAGGAGGCTCTGCAATTCTGTTTGCCTTGCCGTAAGCTTCCAATCCGATTCTCCAATCAGCAAAATAACCAACAAATACCTTTGGCGACTTCACCACTGAGCCAGAAATAGAACCATGGATTGTTTTATCCCTGGTCACTTTCTCGTCTGTATATCCACCCCAAATGCGCAGCTCAGATAGGTCATCGCCAACGCCTTTGGTAAGCACCCCTGTTTTCCAAATCAAGTGCTCTACAGAGCCTACTATTAAGCCTTTCCTGCTATGGTTTTCATACACCGCGCCCACTTCTGCACTCGTGTTTTCTACTACAGCAGCACCCATAGATTTTGCGTTATAACGGATAAAAGTATCGTTATCAAAAGGAACAAAAAGCGTTCGGTTATCGCCTTTGGCCTGAATACTTGCGCTGTTAGAGATCAACGGAGCCATATAATTACTCTTAACATTACTGCCTTTTAAAGAAACTTCAGTAAAAAAGTAATCGTGACCCGGATAAACATAAAACACCTGTTCCATCTGTGGCAAACCGCTTTTAGTCAAAATTATGGTGTATTTTTTGCCAACTCCGAACTTGTCTTTAACAGCCGTTTCCGAGTACTTAATCAGCTCATAATCCTTACTGCTTATAGATTGTTCCTTGTTTTTAACAATGGCGTACGCATCAGCTATTATTTTTTTCTTGTTTGCAAATACTTCATAAGTACCTGAACTTAGGTTATATACAACTTCAGATTCCGCTCCGTAAGGAATATTAACAACCTGAGGATCATTACCTTTTCTATCAAAAGAGAAACCTTTAACAGATGACACAAGCAATACAAGAGAGAAAATAAAGATGCGTTTGAGCATGATGGGGGATGTTAATTGATTAAAAAGTTTACTATTCTACAGGCAGTTCCTTTACTATTTTGGTTCTTTTCTGCGCTGATAGTAACTTTTAATACGTGATCAGTATCGGCTAAATTGCTCCCAAATAAAACATACCAGGGCAAATGTAAAGATTTGCTCCATTGTGTAAACAAATCAAGTTGTTTTTCGGCACCATTATCAATTGAATAGCTAACAATACCGGCATCGGAGCCTGATACTATGGCCATTCCAACTGCATTACCTTTAAATTTTAATGTAAAAGATGACCCTGCAACGGTACTAACCAGCATAGGCACCTTTACAAAACCCGGGCGGGTACCCAAGCCATCTTCTGGTGTCCAGCTCTTTACCAGTTCCCAGCCGTTTTTATTTTCGGCAGTTTCTATGCTAAGATACCTTCCGCGGGTAAAACTTCCTTTATTTAATAAAGCAGGCAATTTTGTAGCCTTTTGCTGCTTAGCTTTACTTAGGCTGGATGACAACAGATCTTTTATGGCCTCAAAATACAATTCCTGACCAAATGGCGATGGATGCAAATCTTTAAAATCCTTTTCCCAGCTAAACTCATTGTTTGCCAGCTTATCTCGTATAGCCTTAGCCAGGTTAATAGAAGGCAATTGATAATGATCTGCAACCAGCTCATGGTTGGCTACCGAGGTAGGCACAATACCCGAATCGTACAGTTTTGTCTTATCAGGATCGGCAAACGACATCATCACAATATCCATTAACGGATTATTGGTTTTGGCATGCCTAACAATACCTTCAAGTGACTGAACCTGAGTAACACTATCCGTTCCGTTAACCTGATCGTTCACTGCCGCCTCCAGAAATAGAAGATCTACTTTACCCGAATCCAGCACATCCCTGCTTAATCTGAAGGTATGCGGCAAGCTTCCCAACGAAGGGATGCCAGCCGCAATAAAATGAAATTTTGTAGCCGGAAAACGCTCTTTTAAATAAGCGCATACCTTATCTCGCCAGCCACTATTATAAGTTATTGAACCGCCCAGAAAAGCTACAGTGGCATTTTTCTGTATAGAAATAGCATTGTAAGCATTCTGGAGGCCCTTTCTTTCTGTAATATACTTGCTAAATGGTAAGGTTTTAACCTGTGCAATAACTGAAGCACTACAAACTAAACCCACTAAAAAACACAGTACAAACTTTCTCATTTAAAAATCTATTTAGAATTAGATGAACTTTGAATTTTTAAAGTCCATGCATATTTACCAGGTAATTCAGTTGGTAGTTTCACAACCACAGAATCGTTGTTTTTAGTCCATTCCAGAGGTTTATTTACCCCCAGCATATAAACTTTTGAACCTTCTTTTGGCTGAACCGCTGTTAAAACCAGTTCATTATTTTCGGCCTTGTTAAAGATCACATAAGTGCTTTTTCCATCCTTACTTTGCGTAAATCTGATATTGTCGCCTTGTTTATAATTTTCTATACCTTTAGTGGCGTATATGGCTTGCTTGTTAATATCCAACCACTTGCCCATTTCTCCCAAACGCTCTACACTTGGTGCAGGAATTTCACCTTCGGCACTTGGGCCAACATTTAATAAGTAATTTCCGCCCTTAGCAGCTACATCAACAAGATTATCAATTAACGCCTGTGCCGATTTCCAATTTTGATCGTACTTGGCAAAGCCCCAGTTGTTGTTAATTGTCATGCAGCTTTCCCAGTAGTCCTGAGAATTGGTTTTTAAAATCTCTTGTTCTGGAGTTCCAAAATCACCGGCAGCATCCTGGTACTTATTCATACCTTCCATACCTCCGCGCGCTTTACCGATGCGGTTGTTTATAATTAAAGAAGGTTTAAGATTACGCAGATAGTTATAAAGGTCTTTTCCCTGCTCTTCTGTCCATTCAGGAATCCACTCTCCATCAAACCATAAAATGGTTGGATCGTATTTCTTGATCAATTCAGCCAGTTGAGGCTTTAAATACTCTTCTCTGTATTTGTTGAAATCTGGTTTTACATCAGGCTTTTGCTTAGGATTAGCATCTGGCTGATGCCAGTCCATAATAGAATGATACAACCCGAACTTAATTCCGGCAGCTTTACATGCATCAGAAAGTTCTTTTAAAATATCTCTTTTAAAGGGAGTAGCATCTATGATATCATATTTGGTCACTTTACTGTCCCAAAGGCTAAAACCATCATGGTGTTTAGAAGTGATAACGATGTATTTAGCCCCTGCCGATTTAGCAATCTCTACCCATTTTTTAGCATCAAACTTCTGTGGATCAAATTGAGCAGCATATTTTTCATATTCGGCAGTTGGAATGTTATGTGTTTCCATAATCCACTCTGCTCCTCCGCTTTTACCATTATATTCTCCGGCCGGAACTGCATATAAGCCCCAATGGATAAACATACCGAAAGTAGCATCCTGCCACCATTGCATACGTTGGGTTTTAGCTGCTTCAGACTCTTTTAAATAATCTTTTTGTGCAAATACCGAAAATGACATAACCAATCCGATAATAAGCAAATTTAACTTTTTCATACATTAGTAATTTGGTTATAGCAAAGAAAAGGATATTGGATATTAATAATTCTATTATTATGTCAATTCATTAAGCAATTTTAGCACACTTCGTTATTGGACCATTCCGTTATCTCGACGATAAAAGAATTCTTGAATGAGCATAACCAAGAGATCTCTTCTATCGTCGAGATGACGATGTGCATACAGTACACCCACACCCTTCCCTAAAATAAGTACTTTGTACTTAAAAAGTTAGAGCTGTTGCTATCAACAATTGCATTTATCAAATGCTTGTTGTTTTCATTTAGCTTGGTGGCAACTAACGACCTTATAGAAAACGATCTTAAAGCATCTACTACTGAAAGCGTACCCTCGGCACTATCT
>NZ_JBFTNT010000284.1:0-5503 GCF_056397585.1 Pedobacter sp. 05L430
CTATTACCTTAGCTGCTTCTGCCACCTTAATAGATGGTGCTAAGTGTGTCCCCGCTATAATGACAGACTTATATAATTGATCGACTTTCTGTCCAATTTCTGGTGTAGAGCCAGATGTCACTTTTAAAATTTTCTCTACCGTATGCTCTTTATCACCTGGATTGATGCGCTCTGGAGAATAACCTGCAAAAAAGTCTTTATTGAAGATCAAACCCGATATTTTTTCTAAAACGGGAATACACTCCTCCTCCGTTACTCCAGGATAAACAGTTGATTCATAAATAACAATGTCACCTTTAGACAATACTTTGCCGACTGTTTCGCTGGATTTATACAAAGGTGTTAGATCAGGACGATTATTCTTATCAACTGGTGTAGGAACTGTTATGATATACACATTACAACCTTTTATATCAGCTAGATTTGATGAGCAGTATAATCCATTTGAATCTGAAGGTTTATCAACTAAAACAGACTGCAGCACGTCAGCCGATACTTCCAGTGTGGAATCAGTTCCTGAATTTAATTCATTAATTCTTCCTTGATTAATATCAAAACCGACTACAGGGTATTTCGTAGCAAACAAACGCGCCAAAGGTAAACCTACATAACCAAGACCAACAACTGTGATTTTTATATTTTCTAGAGATGACATATATTTTATTAATATTTTTATTTCAAATTATTCCAATACCATTTAACAGCCTCTTTTAAACCCTCTTTTATTACATGTGTTGGCTTATAACCTAAAAGATTTACAGCTTTTTCAACACTAGCTAGAGAATGAGGAATATCTCCAGCTCTATTGGGTCCATGTGTCACTTCAACTTTTGCGATTTCAGTATCATATTCTGTTAAAAACTCTTTTAAATATTCAATTAGTTGATTCAATGTAGTGCGATCCCCAACTGCAGTATTATATACAGTGTTAATTGCTTCTGAATTTTCAGTAGTCATAGCTAGTTCATTCATTTGAACTACATTATCTATATAAGTGAAATCTCGTGAGTAATCCCCGGCTCCGTTAATAATGGGGCTTTCATGATTCATGAATTGCATAGTAAATTTAGGAATAACAGCAGCGTATGCTCCTTTTGGATCCTGCCTACGACCGAAAACGTTAAAATAACGCAGGCCGATAGTTTCTAAACCATATGCCTTAGAAAAGATGTCTGCATACAACTCATTGACATACTTGGTAATTGCATAGGGAGACAAAGGCTTGCCAATGACATTCTCGACTTTAGGAAGATTCTGTGAGTCACCATATGTAGAGGAGCTTGCCGCGTAAACAAATCGTTTAACTTTAGCATCGCGAGATGCGACTAACATATTAAGAAAACCTGAGACATTTACATCATTTGTAGTTATAGGATCATTAATTGATCGAGGAACAGAACCTAAAGCTGCTTGATGCAGAACATAAGTTACTCCCTTAAGTGCGTTATTGCAATCTTCTATATTACGAATATCCCCCTCATACAATTCAAAATTCTCATTTTTCATAAAAGGATCTATGTTGTATCTATGACCTGTCGAAAAATTATCCAACACACGTACTTTATAGCTTTTGGATAAGAAATATTCACATAGATTAGATCCGATAAAACCGGCTCCGCCAGTAATTAAAATTACTTTACTATCACTCATTTTTATTGATCGTATAAATTAAAACCGCTTGAAGAAATCTTTTAATAATTCAGATAATCCTTTACTTCCATGCTTTACATCGTCAGAATAATATCCGTAACCATATCCATATCCGTATCCATACCCATAGTTACCGCCAATTTGAACACCATTAAAAACAATATTTAATTTAGGGAATTTATTAGCTTTATGTAAATTATCTAATTGGGAGATCTGATGTTTAAAGGTTACGCCATGCCGAACAATGTATAAACTTGCATCTGCCAAACGTGCCAGTATTTGCGCATCAGTTACTAAACCAATTGGAGGCGTATCGATTATTATTTCCTCAAAATTCTCTCTTAAATATTTAAATAACTCCTCCATTTCATTACCAGTCAATAATTCTGATGGATTTGGAGGTATTGGTCCTGAACCAATAACCATAAGGTTAGGACTTATACCTGATGGTTGGATAATATCAGCAAAGCTGGCTTTTCCAATCAAATAATTACTCAGTCCCATCTTATTGCTTAAATTTAAATACTTACTAACCTTTGGCTTACGTAAATCTAATTCTAATAGAATAGTTTTTTTGCCACTGATTGAAAGTGCAGTTGCAATATTACTTCCAACAAAGCTCTTGCCCTCGCCAGACATACTAGAAGTGATTAGGGTAACTATCCCCTTTTTCTCATGTTGCTTACCGTGTATATATTGTAAATTTGTCCGAATTGCCCGGAACTGTTCAGCGATAGCCTTTCTACTGCTAACCTGAACAACAATAGGTTCTCCACCATCTTCATACATTAATTCTCCTAAAACAGGCGTCGAAGTTAACTTAGATATATCAGAAGATGAAATCACTTTATTATTTATCAAATCTTTACTGTATAAATAGCCTATAGGTAATAATAGCCCGACTAAAAAAGACATCAAATAAGTTAAAGCTTTCTTTGGTTTAATGGGATTCGTTGTTGCAAATGCAGCATCTACTACCCTACTATCTGCAACTGCAGACGCATAAGATAAAGCAGCCTCTTCCTTTTTTTGAAGTAAGTACAAATAAAGGCTCTCTTTAATGCTTTGCTGGCGTTTAATGCTAATAAATTTACGCTCTTGGCCGGGAATTTTTTTAATCGACCCCTCATATTGAGTGTTATTTGACATCAAACCCTTTAGGGTGCTTTCTAAAGTTTGTTGGACATTTTTTATCCCTGCTCTAATCCCTGCTCGAGTTGCCTCAATTTGCTGATTAATAGGTTCAAACATAGGGTTGTTTGGTTGCGTAGTAGCCAACAAATTTATTTTCTTCAATTGTAACTCACTCAATTGATTAATCTGACCTAAAAGTACAGGATCATCAATGCCCATAGTACTTGGTAATTTCTCTTGGGCGCTTTCCGAATCCACATACCTCTGCAAATTCTTTATTATTCCCAATTTCAGATTTACTTCATTTAACTTTGCATCATTAGCCTTAACATTATCCAAATAGAGGGATGCTTCGCTACTTATATCGGTTAAACCTTGGCTACTTTTAAAACCTTCTACGTCTTTTTCAACTTCGACCAATTCTCCAGTAATCAAAGCTAATCGTTCATCAATAAAATCGATCGTACTTTGAGTTGTTCTATTTTTATCTCTCAAAGCAGCCTCGTTATACACCTGGATTAACGTATTCAAAACGTCTTTACCTCGGTTGGCAACTGTGCTCTGATATGTTAATTTCAATACAGTTGATTGCTTACTTGCTACCTCAACTGATAAATTAGATAAACATTCATCTACAACTTTTTCAGGGTTACTAAAAGAAAATGTAAACGATTCTTGTATTTGTTTTGGGAAAAAAGAAGTTTTATCGATTTTATAGGTACCTAGATAATTCCGTTGCAATTGATTCAGTGGACCCGTTATTTTTTTTCCTGTTTCAGCATTCTCAAGAGCATATTGATTGCTGTTTGGAAATGAAAGAATAAACTCCTTTCCAAAATATTTCTTCTGAATTTCAAAGGTTTGAAAATTGACTGGCCGATCACTATAGATATCCGTACTTACAACCCTTCCTTCTGCGCTCAAATTAACATCTAGAAACAATCTTTTAACGACAGATCTCATTAATGTTTTAGATTGCAAAATCTCAATTTCGTTATCGACGACTTTTGACCCACCAAATAACTCCAGCTGACTTAGCATGTCATCAGAAGCTGTCCCCTTCTTTTCATCCTTAATTAATAGCGTACTACTAATCCCATAAACAGGTTTGGTATAACGTAAATATAAAAAGGCTAAAATTAGTGTGAAGACTATTCCTAGAAAAAAAACAGGCCAGTGATACAAGTACTTCCTTATAATTTCCCCTAAATTTATTTTATCTTGGTCAATGCTTAAATCATTAACACTTTCAGAATTCATTATTTCATTCATAAATATAATACTCTATTAAAAGCGACTAATGATTAATGCAATTACTGACAACGCAGATAGAACAATACTTACATTTCTGTAGCTTGAGTCCACACTTGCGTATTTCGCCTTGCCAGGTTGAATGTACAAGACATCATTGTTTTGCAAATAATAGTAAGGAGAATTAAACAATTCTTTATTTTGCATATCCAGTCGAATGTATTGTCTTTTACCATCAATCTCGCGAACCAATAATACATTATTACGCACAGCAGTAATCGTTAAATCGCCAGCCATACTCAAAGCTTCCGAAACATTTACACGCTCATTATTTACAGGATAAACCCCAGGCCTAGCAACATCTCCCAAAACAGATACTCTAAAATTAACTAGTCGGATACTAACTACAGGCTCCTTAAGGTAATTCACTAATTTATTCTGAATTAAGGCTCTGGCTTCACTTGTAGTCAAACCTTCTATCCGAACAGGGCCTAATAAAGGTAGCTGAATTTCGCCTCTATCATCTACCATAAAGCCATTAGCAGTATTTGATGGATTTACATTTGCTGCAGTACTTCCCTGCAAAGAACTCGTTGTGCCCATATTAAAAATAGCAGACGCTTCAGGATTTAAACTACTCACAGTAATGGCTAAAATATCATTCTTCTGAATTTTAAACACTACCTTATTCAAGATGTTTTCTTGAAGCAATGAATCAGCTGGTAGGTTTGTAAAATAGGGTACGGTTTTATATTTCACGCCACAAGAACTCATAAAGAGTACAGCAACAATTAAATAAAGAAATTTTCTCATAGGCTTATATAGCACATTTATTAAATTTTCCAAAGATAATACTTAAGATTTACTCCTCTATGATAAATAATCATTAATTATTAGGTTCAATAATAAATACAAATTATCCTCTGTTCTAATTCACAGCCCCAATCACAAATTCCATACCATAAAGTTTTAAATTTTATACTTAGCTTCGTATTGATTAATTATTATAAAAAAAGATCACATGTTTTTTTTCAATCGTTCCAGTAAATTTAAGTATACTGATTTTAGCTCAATAGGCATTGACATGCATTCTCACCTAATTCCAGGGGTTGACGATGGCTCAAAGGACATACAAGATAGTATTCAATTAATTTCCGGATTAAAAGAATTAGGGTTTCATCATTTGATTACTACACCGCACACTTTACAAGACATCCACCCCAATACCACCGAAACCTTAAGAGATGGACATTCTAAACTAGAGGGCAAGTTACCCGATGGAATTACCTTAAACCTTTCTTCAGAATATTATCTTGACGAACAATTTCAAAATCAACTTACGGAAGGGAATTTAATGCCATTGCCGGGTAATAGATTGTTGGTAGAATTTAGTCAGATATCAAGACCTCATGACCTGGAAGAGGTTTTCTTTGATCTTGGCATTAAAGGTTATCAGATTATCCTTGCC
>NZ_JBFTNT010000285.1:0-5489 GCF_056397585.1 Pedobacter sp. 05L430
GCCTAGTCCTTATGTCTGTGCCGAATGGGAATTTGGAGGTTATCCGTACTGGCTTCAAAATGAACAAGGTCTGAAAGTAAGAAGCCGGGAAAAACAATACCTTGAAGAATACCGCAAATACATTCACGAAGTGGGTAAACAACTTGCTCCCTTGCAGGTCAACCATGGAGGTAATGTGCTTATGGTGCAGATTGAAAATGAATATGGTTCTTATGGATCTGATAAGGAATACTTGCGTATTAACCGTGAGATGTTTATTGATGCGGGGTTCGATGGATTACTATATACATGTGATCCTCAAAAAGACATCAAAAAAGGATTCCTGCCCGGAACACTTCCTGCAATTAATGGGCAAGACAATCCGGAAATCGTGAAAAAGGAAATCCGCGAATTAAATGGTGGCAAAGGCCCCTTCTTTATAGCCGAATGGTATCCGGCATGGTTTGATTGGTGGGGTACACCGCATCATAAAGTTCCGGCTGAACAATATACAGGAAAGCTCGATTCCGTACTTGCAGCTGGCATTTCCATCAATATGTATATGTTCCACGGCGGTAGTACCCGCGCTTTCATGAACGGAGCTAATTACCGTGATACTATACCCTACGAACCTCAGATCAGCAGTTATGATTACGACGCACCACTTGACGAAGCAGGTAACGCAACTGAAAAGTTTATGAAATTCAGGGCGGTTATTGAAAAGCATTTGCCTCCTGGTGCCAAGTTGCCTGCTGTTCCTGCCCCAAAGCCAGCAGCAGCTCTTGATGCTATTCCCTTTTCATCCGAAGTTAGTATTTACGAGTATCTTGGAAAATCAAAGCAAAGCATTCAGCCACTGACTTTCGAAGACCTGAACCAGGCCTATGGATATGTACTTTATCGCACAACTATCAATGGAGGAAAGCAGGGTATGCTAAAAATTGATGGATTGAAGGATTTCGGTCTGGTCTATGTTAACGGTAAACGACAGGGTATTTTGGACAGGAGACTGAATCAGGATAGTCTCATGATAGATTTACCATCGGGTAAGGTCACTCTTGATATATTAGTAGAAAATATGGGAAGGATTAATTTCGGGCCATTTTTACTTCAAAATAAAAAAGGGATTACCGGCAAAGTCACCTTAGCTGGTTCGGTCTTGGAATCATGGGATATGTTTTCATTGCCTTTTGATAAACAGCCACTTAAAAAAGAGGTTAGCAATGCAGTTAATCGGGATGCTCCAATGTTAAAGTATGCAGAATTTGAACTGAAAAACTTACAGGATGCCTATCTGGATATGCGGAAATGGGGTAAAGGCGTGATTTGGGTAAACGGTCATAATCTTGGAAAGTACTGGAGTATTGGCCCTCAGCAAACAATTTACCTGCCTGCTGAATGGCTGAAAAAAGGTAAAAACCAGGTGGTTGTACTTGATTTGCTTAAGACCGATCAGCAGTTTCTTACCAGTCTTAATAAACCAATTTTGGATCAGATTAATACCAGGTAATAATCAATTAAATCAAATTTAACTATTCTATTGAACGATAGAATAGCTAAATTTGGTTGACCATTAATTGATTATATGCTTTCAATCTTCAAAACCTCCTCCATTATTTATTCTTTTAGCATTGCAATAATGCTTATTCCAGCTGCTTGTAGGAAACAGAATAATCCAGATCAAAACAAAAAGGTCAAAGATGCTCCAACGAGCGAACTTGGAACTGTTTTTCCAGAAATCAGGGAGATCAAAAATGATACAGCAAAACTGGCTCTTTATCCTTATGCCAGTTTTTTTATTATTGACCTTGGACTTAAGGGGAGTGAACAAAAACTGAAGATGATCCGCCAGGCTAATAAATCTGATGTTCCTGTAAAAGTGAAAGTATTCCAGGACAATAGAAGTGAGGTAGCGGAAATCTATCCTGCAACTAAACAGGATATTGATAAGTATAAAAAACATTAAAAAACGACTTCTCATGAACCCGAAGGAATCAGTATCGAAAAACCTGGCTGATCTGTACGAGATGATGGGCTTGCCTGTAGACTTGGTAAGTGCCGAGTCGGGGTTTACTGTACATTCCTTAAGAGAAACATTTAAGAATCTTCCTTTTAAATCGATTGCTTACCGACCAGATTATTTCAGCTTTGTTTTCGTTAAAAATGCATACGGAAAGTATATCATAGATGAGATGACATTTGATATTACCCCCGGTACAATCTATTTCACTAATCCGGGAAATTACAGAAGCTTTGAATGGTCTGAAATTACAGAGGCCTATCTGATCACATTTAATGAATCTTATCTGCAAGAACATGTTCATCAGGATGTTTATCAGGACTTTTCTTTTTTGCTTACAGAAACAGTTCAGCCAAGGTTGATGCCACCTGAACAGTTTGATGAAATAGAAAAGCTCTATCACCAGATCCATAAAGAGCATTTAGGCAATTCTATCTATAAGAATAGAATTATTGGAAGCTTGTTTGTGGTTCTGCTATTAAAAATAAAAGAATACTTCTGGCAAAATTATAATCCTATATATGAGGGGAATAGGAGTTCCTTCATTGTTAAAGTATTTAAAAAGAACCTTGAAGATCACTATCGGGCTATCGTTTTTGGTCAGGAAAATATTTTATTACGGGTTCAGGACTACGCAGATTTGCAGCATTTACATCCGAATTACCTAAGTAGCGTAATCAAAACAAAAACAGGTAAACCTGTTAGCACGTGGATTGCTGAAAAAACAGTTGCAAAGGCAAAGTCGCTATTGCATAACTCAGAAGCTTCCATCAAAGAAATTTCTTTTACACTTGGGTTTTCAGAGGCTACCCATTTTAGTAATTACTTTAAGAAGTATACAGAGCTTACTCCGATAGCTTACAGAAAGCTGCAAAGCTAATCTTAGATTTTTATACTTAATCCTTTAATATCCGTCCTTTTTGCAGTTGTTCTTTATCTGACCTTTGAGTTATCAAAATAAGATAAAGAAAACATGAAAACTCTAAAAGAAAAAGTAATTCTGATTACAGGTGCCTCAAGAGGCATAGGCGCAAGTATCGCTCATAAATTAGCATCAGCAGGTGCAAAAGTAATTGTAAACTATGCAGGTGGTAGAGCTGCGGCAGAACAAACCGTAAACGACATTATACAACAAGGTGGTGATGCCATTGCCATTCAGGCAGACGTAAGTAATGCCGCTGCTGTTAAAGCTATGTTTGACACCGCAATTGATCATTATGGCCGGATTGATGTTTTGGTGAATAACGCAGGTATCATGATCAATAAATTACTTAAAGATACTACTGACGAAGATTTTGCACTTCAATTTGATATTAACGTTAAGGGAACTTTTAATACGATGCGTGAAGCAGCTACCCGATTATCGGACAACGGAAGCATCATTAATTTTTCAACTTCTGTGAACCGTATCATGTTGCCTACTTATAGTACTTATGTGGCTACAAAAGCAGCCGTAGAACAATTAACCCGTGTATTTTCTAAAGAGGTTGGTGGCAGAGGTATCAATGTAAACTCAATTTCGCCGGGACCAACCAATACTGAATTATTTACTAAAGGTAAACCTCAGGAAGTTATAGACCGCCTGGCATCTCTTTCTGCTTTTAACCGAATTGGTGAGCCTGAGGATATTGCACAGGTGGTGACATTCCTTGCGGGGGATGAGGCAAAATGGATTACTGCACAGAATATTGGCGTTAACGGCGGCATGGCTTAATCCAATCAGTATTATTTAATCAAAATATCATGAACAGTTTAAAAAATAAAGTGGCATTAATCACAGGATCAGCAAGAGGTTTAGGTAAAGCTATTGCCGAACGTTACGCTGCCTTAGGCGCAGACGTGGTGATCAATTATTCAAGAGATAAAGCATCAGCTGATGAAGTGCTAAGTAATATCAAGGCAATGGGGGTAAGGGTAATTGCGGTACAGGCAGACGTAAGCAAAGTGGCTGATCTGGAACGTCTGTTTGAAACTGCAAAAAAAGAATTTGGGAAAATCGATATCGTAGTAGCCAATGCCGGAATCGAACTGGTAGAAACACCTGTTGTAGATTTTACAGAGGAACAGTTTGACAGGTTATTTGCCATCAACACTAAAGGAGCATATTTTACAATGCAACAGGCTGCAAGAAACGTAGAAGACAAAGGGCGTATCATTTACATTGCTTCCAGTACTACAGCCTTTCCGGTTCAGGGCATGGCTGTGTATGGTGGGAGTAAAACTACACCAAGGTATATGATTGATGTTTTATCTAAAGAGATTGGCCATAGAGGAGTAACTGTAAATACCATCATTCCATTCGCAGTAGATCATTCGGGTATTTTTGCCGAGCCAGATAGCTATCCTGAATTAAGGARACAGTTGCTGGACAGCTGTCCGATGGGTAGACTTGCAGAGGTAGAAGACGTTGCCAATGCAGCTGAATTCTTTGCCAGTGACCTTTCGTCATTTGTTAATGGCCAGCATTTGTTGGTAAATGGCGGGGCTACCAACTAGTGAAATCATTTAAAATATAAAACCGGGTCATTTTCAGACCCGGTTTTATATATAGCGCCGTTAAGTTTATTAGTCAAATACCATTATTTGTTGATATTCGGGTTGTTGTTCAATTCAGTTTGCGGTACAGAGAACAGGTAGTAACTGCTGTTGGGTTTAAAGGCCGAACCATCAGGGAATTTTAAAGTTGTATGCTGCTTTGCAGAAACAACCTTGCTACTTCCATCAGGAGTAATCACAGTAACTTGAAGTGGCTTACCATCTGTACCAAGCGCTGGATTCCTCACTACAGCAGTCTGAGTTCTTAAAATATCAGACAGTGCAAACCCTTCACCCCATAATTCTTTTCTTCTTTCTATAAGAATCTCAGCAATTACCTGATCCTTGGTTTGCGATCCAAGTGTAAACGGATCTGCTTTTCTGGCGGCACGAAGCGAGTTCAGCTGCTCAACTGCTTTTGGTAAGTCTGAATTTCTAGCATAGCCCTCTGCAGCAATCAAAGTCATTTCTGATGCACGCATGAATACGATATCGCCTGTCTGATCAGCCCTGAACTTAAACTTCTGGTAGCGTAAATAACCTTCTCTACTTGGCAGACCGTCCCATAAGAATAGTTTTGTTCTGATGTCATGACTATCAAATAACTTTTGAAAGTTAGGATCGGCCATAAAGCTATAATAATAGGCCGAAGGACTGCTGGTGTCCAGAAAATGGAAGCTATAACTAGCTGTACTTTGATCCGGTTGCTGACCATGTCCCCAAATCCATTCGCTGTTCTTAAGGTCGTTAAACCCATTGCTGTAATCGGCTTCAGACATGTATGGATAGTTCTTTTTTGCTTCAAGTGCATGTTGTGCAGCTAAGTCCCATTTACCCATGTTCAGGTAAGTTCTTGCCAGCAAGCCATTTACTACATCAATGTTGATCTTGTACTTGGTAGTGCTCGGACGCTGATAAGCTGGAAGTAGTTTTTCTGCCTCAGTAAGGTCTGAGA
>NZ_JBFTNT010000286.1:0-5462 GCF_056397585.1 Pedobacter sp. 05L430
GAGTAATACCATTTTAAACAAAACAAAATCAAAGCGTATAACCAAACAATCAATCTTAAAATCATGAAAAAAAGTTTACTTATTCTCTTTTCACTTATACTCACGGCAAGCGTTACTTTTGCCCAAAGCACAATAACGGGTGTTATTAAGGGTGCCAATGGCGTTCCGGTACCAAATGCAACTGTGCTCATCAGAGGTACAAAAATAACTACATCTGCTAATGATAAAGGAGAATTCAGCATCAGTACAAAGCAAGAGCCTCCATTCTATCTTCAAATTAGTTCAGTAGGCTACAAAGCCCAGGATTTTCAAATCCTGAAATTTCAGGATACTCCTTTAGAGTTAACCCTGGTTGAAAATGCACAGCTTGACGAAATCGTTGTGACTTCAAGAAGACGTTCGGAAGTTTTACAAGATGTGCCTATCGCAATTACTGTTATTGGTGGTCAGGCTGCCGAAAACGCAGGAGCTTTTAACGTTAACCGTTTAAAAGAGCTGGTGCCTTCTGTACAGCTATACGCCTCAAATGCAAGAAACACTACACTTAATATCAGAGGATTAGGGTCAACATTTGGTTTAACCAACGACGGTATTGATCCTGGGGTAGGTTTTTACGTAGACGGAGTTTATCAGGCACGTCCCGCTGCTACATCTACAGATTTTCTTGATATTGAGCAGATAGAAATCCTTCGTGGCCCTCAAGGTACCTTGTTTGGTAAAAATACAACCGCAGGTGCCTTCAACATCACCACTACAAAACCAACACTGGTTCCAACTGCAAAAGTTGAATTGAATGTTGGAAATTACAACTTTATACAAGCTAAAACATCGGTTTCTGGAGCAGTAGCAAAAAATCTGGCCGCAAAGTTGGCCATTTCAGGCACGCAAAGAGATGGTACAATTTTTAATACCAGCGAAGAACGCAGATACAGTGGTCAAAATAACCTTGGGTTTAAAGGCCAGTTATACTATACCCCGTCAGATAAATTACAAATTTTGTTAAGCAGTGATGTAAGCATTCAGCATCCGGCAGGTTACCCATTGGTCATTGCTGGTGTAACTGCTACAGAAAGAAGTGCTTACCGTCAGTATGCCAAAATTGTTTCTGATTTAGGATATGAGCAACCTAAAATAGATCCTTTTTCAAGAAAGATCAATACCAATACACCATGGAAACAGGATCAGTCAATTGGCGGTATCTCTTTAAACGTGGATTATAAAATAGGAAATGGAACACTTACATCTACTACTGCCTGGAGATTCTGGAACTGGGATCCTACAAACGACAGAGATTTCTCTGAATTGTCGGCATTGACTAAATCGCAAGGAAACTCTCGCCATGATCAATACTCGCAAGAGGTTAGATATGCTGGAAATATCACAGAGAAAGTAAGTGGTGTGATAGGTGTATTTGCACTTGCTCAGAATTTGAAAGGTTTATCGCAGACTGAAGAGGTGGGTAAAGATCAATGGAGATTTGTACAAACATCTGCAACTGGTGCTCAGGCAGGATATACAACACCTGGTCTGTTAGATGGCTTCGGTATCAAAACCAATTCAACTATCAAATCTTTAAGTGCTGCTATTTTTGCGCAGGCCGATTGGGAGTTTGTAGAACACTTGCACGTTTTACCTGGTTTAAGGTTTACTTACGACAAGAAAGATGTTGATTACGACAGAACAACTTATGGAGGTCTTCAAACTACCGATCCTGCTTTGCTTGCGCTTAAAGCTGCTGTTTATGCCAATCAAAAATTCAATATCAACACAGATAACAATAACTTGTCTGGTAACATCACCTTGTCATACCGCCCTACAACTAAGTTGAACGTTTATGGAACTTATTCTACCGCTTATAAACCAGTTGGTGTGAACGTAGGAGGTTTACCAACTACCAGTACTGGTGAAGCAGACTTGTCTCTTGCTGTTGTAAAACCGGAATATGTTCAGCATTATGAATTCGGTTTAAAAACAAAACCTCTTAAAGGTGCTATTGTAAATGTAACAGCTTTTAATACAGATATTAAAGATTACCAAACTAACGTCCAATCTCCACAACTAGGTGTAAACAGAGGTTATCTTGCAAACGCAGAAAAAGTGAATGTAAAAGGTTTGGAAGTTGATGGAAGTTATCAGTTAGAAAGGTTCTTGTCTATAAATGCTGCTGTTGCTTACCTTGATGGTAAATATAAAAAATTCACCAATGCACCACTTCCTTTAGAAGAAACAGGACATACAGAACTTGTTAATGGTACTGCAACTCAAGTAGCCTTTAAAGATGCTTCAGGTGGAAGATTGCCAGGTATATCTAAGTGGAATGCTTCTGGTGGTGCTGAATTTAGCGCTCCTGGTAAAGTAGGCACCAGAGATGGTAGGTTCTTTATCGCTGGTGATCTTAGTTATCGTTCGGAATATTCTTCGAATCCAACACCTTCAAAAGTCTTAAATGTTGATGGTTATACATTAGTGAACGGAAGACTTGGATTCAAATCAGATAAAATCTCCATTTTTGGCTGGGTTAGAAATATTGGAAATACCAATTACTTCGAACAGTTACAGGCTGCAGCTGGCAACTCTGGCCTATATGCAGGTGTACTTGGTGACCCTAGAACTTATGGAGCTACAGTGCGCTACGCGTTCTAAGATTGTTATTTAATACGCAAAGAAAAAAGGGCAGTCCATATTGAATAGCCCTTTTTTCTTTGCGTAAAGTACTTTTTGTCCATTTGAATTTTTGGTATTTTTTGATCGTTCCGCGCCATTTGCCAAGGCTGTAATGCCACTGTTGGCATGGCCTTTGTAATAGGACTGTTACATCAAAATATCATATTATGAAAAAGACAATGAGAATTCTCAGTTTACTTTTAATCGCTACGACGGTTATGATCGCCTGTAAGAAAGACACAGATCCGGCAGACAAAGACTTCTTTGTTGGAACCTATAGAGGATCTATCTCTTACCAAAAAGATGACAACACAATAACCAGTTCAGAAGGAAAGGTTACAGTGAGTAAAGTCGGAGATACTTACAATTTTTTCTTTGGCAATAATATTCCTGATATAAAGGGAGTGAAGTTTGAAAAATCTGGCGATAACAACTATGTCAGTGTTGGAAGTGGAGTAACTGGTATTTCAATTAATGCCAGTACCTTAAAAGTGTTAGTTTCTAATAATGGAGCTACCTGGACAGCTGATTGCACCAGGTAATAAACGCAAATAAATTAAGCTTATCATAAGGCTCGCTATAGTGGCGGGCCTTTTTTATATGYCGATCTCTACTATTTCTTAAGCGGCATTTCCTTAGAAATACTCGCTGCATCATCTAAATGCCTTTTCAAAACAGGTAGATATTTTAAGCAGAATGTTTGTATATCGGGATCCTTGTTTTGGCTTCCTTGCGTAAACAAATCAATGGCTTTCTGATGATCTTTGATCATCATTTGCATATAGCCAGAATCAAAATTCGCTTCAACAGAATCTGCAACTATAGTTTTGTTTTTAGACGTATCCGCTTGTTTTACAGATGGACTACTCAGGGCAGTATCTACCCTGGTTTGCATGCTGTTAATTGGGATGCTCATCGAATCTGGTAGTTTTATATTTTTTCTTTTTGCCAGAGCCTTTATCTCGGCATTAATAACCATGTGGTCGTTCAAAATGACTTGAGCATAATCTTTAATTTTCGAGTCTTGTGCTCTTTTTAATCCCAGATTTCCCATAGAAACTTCATTAATACCACTGATGGATGCTTGTTGTAAGAATTGATCGGCGGTAATGGAATCGTTTTGCTGAGCTGACGCAGAACTGGGCGCAATAAAAATTGCATAACATGTAGTTATTAATATTGCTAGTTTAATCGGATTCTTCATAGCTGTTGGATAAATGTAGATGTATATTTAACAACAACCCATTTTCTGAAAAGTTTAGGAAAGTGTCTGTTTACTAGTTGATTAAAGTAAAGGCTATCTCTTCAGATAGCCTTTAAAAACCAAATATAAATTAAACGAGTATTGTTCGTGCTTCGCAGCATGGAACTTTAAAAAGCAGGTTGCAATGAGTAAACAACCCGCTTTTTACCGTACTGAGCATACGGTTCAACCTTAAGTAAAAACATGAATAATCTTAACGATTAATGCTGTTGATAAACAAATATAAAAAAAAGTATACTAATTTAGTAGTATTTATTTGCGACTTTATTTTTATTCTTCTATGTTTACATTGTTGGATAGGTAATAGTAGCTATTCAACGCCAGAAAACTAATAAATATTAATAATTAACTTAAAAACATTATGAGCAAGTTCGCAAAATTAAAAGAGGTTGTAGCCTCGGTAGAGACAGACGTAGAAAAATTTTATAACGCTGGAAACAGTGCTGCCGGCACCAGAGTGCGTAAAGCTTTACAAGAGATTAAAGGGCTTGCCCAGGAGATCAGAACAGAGATTACTGAAAAGAAAAATCAAGGGAAATAGATTGTTGCAATCTTAAATTATACAATTTACATCCCAATCCAATTGATCAGGATAGTGGAAAACACTTTCCTGATCAATTGGTCTTTAAAACAAAAGATTTAGGTCTTTTAAACAAAACACACCGGCCAATATCCATCTAATTTTGTTGTTATAAATAACAAATAAGATGGAACAAAAAGAAACAAACAAGTACAATCGTTCTTTACAACAACCCATTGGTTCAGGGTTTAATGCCACATCAACAAGCAATGATGTAATTAAAGGAGTCGACCTCACTGGAAAAATCGCTATTGTAACAGGTGGCTATGCTGGTATTGGTTTAGAAACAGTTAAGTTATTAAGTAGAGCAGGGGCCAAAGTAATCGTCCCCGCCCGCGATGTAGCTAAAGCCAAAAAAAATCTTGATGGAGTAAAAAACATTGCCGTTGAACATCTGGATCTGATGAATCCCGAATCCATTGATGCCTTTGCCAGGAATTTTCTCGAAACCAATAGCCCGCTGCATCTTTTAATTAACAATGCAGGCATTATGTGGGTGCCGCTTCAGCGCGATTTACGCGGTTATGAGTCGCAGCTTGCCACCAACCATTTAGGACATTTTCAGCTTACCGCTAAACTTTGGCCGGCATTAAAACAGGCAAATGGCGCCAGAGTGGTCAATGTGTCTTCATTCGGACATCAAATGGCACCATTTGATTTTGAAGACCCCAACTTTGAACATCGTCAATACGAAACTTTGCAGGGGTATGGTCAATCTAAAACGGCAAATAACCTGTTTACTGTAGAGCTGGATCATAGGGGTAGATACTTTGGCGTACGTGCCTTCTCATTGCATCCTGGCTCTGTAAACGGTACAGATCTCGGAAGGGTAGCCCCAATGGCTTTGTTTCAGCAGATGGGAACCCATGACGAGAATGGCGAAATCTATCCAGAGGTAGCTAAAAAGCTCAARACAATACCGCAGGGTGCCGCAACTACATTGTGGTGTGCAAC
>NZ_JBFTNT010000287.1:0-5460 GCF_056397585.1 Pedobacter sp. 05L430
CGTATAAGAAGTTTGGTTTAATAACGGTA
Source organism: Pedobacter sp. 05L430 (assembly GCF_056397585.1). Lineage (NCBI taxonomy): Bacteria > Pseudomonadati > Bacteroidota > Sphingobacteriia > Sphingobacteriales > Sphingobacteriaceae > Pedobacter > Pedobacter sp. 05L430. The sequence goes on from NZ_JBFTNT010000287.1 coordinate 30, forward strand.
TATCATCCCACCGGAACTCCAACTTCTGTTGCCTTATTCGTTTCAGGAGATGGCGGCTGGAAGAATGGAGTTATTAATATGGCAAAGAATATTGCCAATCAGGGGGCATTGGTGTTAGGTATTGATGGCAAACGTTATGGCAATTATTTATCAAAAGAATCTGCTCAATGTTTATATCCAGCAGCGGATTTTGAAGAACTGAGTCTTTTTATCCAAAAGAAATACAAACTGACCAACTATCATAAGCCAGTACTTCTGGGGTATTCATATGGGGCTGTTCTGATATACGGAATATTGGCGCAGGCACCTGCAAATACATTTAAGGGGGCTATAGCTTTAGGCTTTTGCCCAGATATTAATATTAAAAAACCTATGTGTAAAGGTGCCGGACTCACACAGCATGTTTTAAAGCCGGGGGTTTCTTACTATCTGGAGGCTACAAAAAGCTTAACTGCCCCATTTATTGTTTTAAATGGGGTGAAAGATCAGACCTGCCCATTTGATGCTACTGCAGCTTTTTTAAAGGGGATGCCAATGACTGAACTTGTAACCTTAACAAAAGTAGGTCATGGATTTTCTATCGCTAATAATTGGCTTCCTGATTTTAATACGGCATATAAAAAAGTATTGGCTGCTCCATCCTTTAATGAGCAAAAATCTGCTTATGATTTCTTTAAAACTTCGCAACCTAAGGCTTATTCCGGTGGGATGCCATTAACACTGGTTCCATCTGGTAAAAAGAATAACCTGCCATTGGTTTTTATGATCTCTGGTGATGGTGGCTGGACTAGTTTTGATCAATCTCTGGCCGAATCAATGGCATCAAAAGGACTCTCAGTAATTGGCCTTGATGCACAAAAATATTTTTGGAATGTTAAAACTCCGGAGGGTGTAACTGCAGATTTAAGCAAGGCCATCGCATATTACAAACAGGAGTTTGGAAAAGAAAACTTTGTACTTGCCGGATACTCTTTTGGCGCTTCAGTTGTTCCGTTTCTGGCAAGCAGGTTGTCAGCTGAGTTGAAGGGCGACTTAAAGGCAGTTTTTTCACTTTCTCCTGATGTGACCGCTGATTTTGAAATTCACATTGCAGACATGCTTAGCATTGGAAGCTCGAATGATAAATATGATGTAATTGCAGAAATGAAAAAGATCAAATCATTAAAACCCCTGTGTGTTTTTGGGACAGAAGAAGATGCTGATGTTAAGGATAAATTTGTGAGAAATGGCATCAAAGTAACCAGTATTCCCGGTACTCATCATTTTAATGATGATTATTCAGCGATTTCTTCCGTTCTTTTAAAGGAGCTGGCAGAGTAAGTTTTTTTCTTATTCTATGGCTGATTTGTTAACTTTAAAAAACACTAACTTATGATTATGAAATATTTTTCACTGCTGTTGCTTTTCACTGCAATATCTTTCTCTGGCTTTACGCAAAACAAGGATGCCATCCTTGGAAAATGGATCAATTCAACCGGTGAGGCTCACGTAGAAATAGCCAAAAAAGGTGATAAATACTTTGGTAAAATAGTTTGGCTCAAAGAAACAAAAGACGACAAAGGAATTGTTAAAACGGATTTGAAAAACCCTGATGCAAGCTTGAAATCAAGACCCATACTAGGATTAGAAATACTTAAAGATTTTGTTTTTGCAGGTAGTAAATGGACTGATGGGACGATATATGATCCTAAGTCGGGTAAGACCTATAGCTGCAATATGACACTTAAAGATAACGGTCAGCTAAACATGAGAGGATATGTAGGTATCTCTCTGATTGGCAGATCAGAAGTTTGGAAAAGAGTTAAATAATGAAAAAACTAATCTGGTGCCTGGTTTTTTTGCCCTTATTAGGGTTCGGACAAACCTATGAGTTAATACCCTTAACAGGAGGTACAAATACAAGCTTAAGGGGTATGTCTATTGTTTCTGATCATGTTGCCTGGGTAAGTGGTAGTAATGGCAGTATTGGGAAAACTATTGATGGAGGTGTAACCTGGGAATGGATAATGCCTGCTGGGTATGAAACCCTTGATTTTAGAGATATTGAAGCCTTTGATGCGGATAGGGCGGTAGTTGTAAATGCGGGTGCTCCTGCGTTTATTTTACTCACGAAAGATGGTGGTAAAACATGGACAGAGCATTATAAGAATGTTGATTCTGCAATTTTTCTGGATGGTATGGACTTTTGGGATGGGCAAACAGGAATGACTTTTGGTGATCCGATCAAGAACAAGATGCAGCTTCTTAGAACAAGAGACGGTGGAACCTCATGGACAGATGTTTCGGATAATTTGAAAACAAATATGGCCCCGGGTGAAGCCAGCTTTGCTGCTAGTGGATCTACTATTAAAACAATCGGTAAGGGTAAAGTATGGATTGCAACCGGTGGTGCGGTATCTAATATTTACTTTTCGAACAATTACGGATACACCTGGAAGGTTTTTAAATGTCCTATTTTACAGGGAGAAAGTAGCACCGGTCCGTTCTCTATCGCATTTTTTGACAAGAACAAAGGGGTTGTTGTTGGTGGGAATTATTTAAAAGATAAAGAGAATACCAATAATGTATTGTTGACCAATGACGGAGGACAGAGCTGGAAAAAACCTCTAAAGCCTGTAAGCGGTTTCCGTTCGGGAGTTGCTTATGTTAATTCAAAGGTTTTGCTGGCAACCGGCACATCCGGCACTGATGTATCTAAAGATGGAGGGTTGAATTGGCATAATATTTCCACCTCAAGCTTCAATGTGGTCCAAAAAGCAAAAAAGGGTAAGCTTATTCTTTTAGCGGGAAACAAGGGAGAGATTTATAAACTTACAATTGCAGCCAAGTAACACGAACTGAGAATATGATAAATAAAGTCCATCACATTGCGATAATATGTAGTGACTATGAAGTTTCGAAAGCATTTTATACTGATGTTTTAGGACTTACAATAATTAGAGAAGTATATAGAGCCGAAAGGTTATCGTACAAGCTAGATCTGGCATTAAATGGCATTTACATTATAGAACTTTTCTCTTTCCCTGATCCGGTTAAACGTCCTTCAAGACCAGAAGCTGCAGGATTAAGACATCTTGCTTTTGAAGTAGATGATCTTGATAAGGTGATTAGTGTGCTTAATAGTAAAGGTGTAGAAGCTGAACCGATCCGTGTTGATGAGTTTACTGATAAACGTTTTACTTTTATTTCTGATCCCGACCAACTCCCGATTGAATTTTATGAAAAATAATATTTTTTTTACCTCTGATACAATAAATAGAATATTTAGGCGTCTATGTATATGAGAGCGTTAATTTAGATAGCGGGGATACGGCGGATTGCTGTATCCCCGTTTCTTTTCGCAATAGTTTTTCTTTCTGATCTGGAAATACATTTCTGCTGTTAAATAGCAAAGCCAGGTCATCCAACCTGGCTGCTTTTTAAACAAAACTTAGATCTAACCAAACATCTAATGATTCAGACAATGTAGAAATTGAACTGGACGTCAAGGGCGGATTCGAACCGCCGTCAAAGGTTTTGCAGACCCTCACCTAACCACTCGGCCACATGACTATGGGACAAATATAAATAAAGTCTACTAAAACTGTAGACTTTATTTATATTTTTTTTCAAACTTTATTTTTTTATCCATGAGCCCAACCAAAACGGAATAAACCATACCATATTGGAAGACTATTTTTATTGGCTAAAAGGCAAGAAATAGGTGGTAAACGGCTTTATTTAATTACAAAGGGCATTTCTTGCTTGTAAGCTTTATATGGGCATCTCATTTGATAAAGCCGTTCATTAATCTTTTAAAAAAATGGAAAATCAAATGATATTTGTTCGTATCGCTACCGTCGCTGATATAAAACATGTTGATGAAATCGTTAAAGAAACTGAATCTTCGGCAATTGCCAGAGGATCTGGGATCGCAAAGCGCAGTCCCGAATCTATCGCCCAAAAGATAAAAGAAGGAAAAGCTGTTATTGCAGTAACCGGGGGTGGTGAATGGGTTGGGTTCTCTTATTTTGAAGTTTGGGAAAACAGCTCCTTTGTGTCTAACTCTGGTTTAATTGTAGCTCCCAAATTCAGAAATGCTGGTGTGGCTAAGGCAATTAAGGAAAGGATATTTAAAATTTCAAGAAGAATATATCCAGAGGCCAAGATATTTAGCATTACATCTGGAGCGGCAATTATGAAAATGAATTATCAACTGGGTTTTGAACCGGTAACATTTGACCAAATTACGCATGATGAACATTTTTGGGAGGGCTGTAAAAGCTGTATTAATTACAATGTTCTTGAGGGTAAAAAAAGATGCAATTGCTTATGTACAGCTATGTTATTTGATCCTCACAAAGAAAGTTTTAGCAGTTATGCTTTAACACAAGCCACTGAAAAGTGTGAGATGACTCTTGATTGTATTGCCTGTCCAAAATTAAGCCTTGCCGCAGGAGCAGAAGGCACTAATGCTATTTGCAGCGCTTTAACAGATATTTTATGGTTTTCTGAATATATATATCCAATTGAATCAGACCTTCCAGATCCAGTTAAAATGACCGTTACAAATGTAAATATGGACGGTGGACAAAACTGCAGCTCAAAAGAGTGTCGGTTCACCGTTGAAATTGTTTACGATCATAATTATACTGAAAAGGAGATTTTAAATACAATTAGAAATCATACAAGATGTAAATTTACAGTAAGGCAGGATGTTTTTAATGTTTCTATTATAGACGATTCCGTCTACGAACAGCAACTTGTCTTGAATAATTGCTAATATTGTTGAAATTATCAGCGATGCAAAACACCGTTTTAATAATAGACGACGAGAAAAAGATCTGCAGCCTGCTGGCGCGCATCATTGAATTGGAAGGCTTCAAGGTTTTTCAGGCAAATACAGGCAAAGAAGGCCTGAAAATTCTAGCTGCCCAGGATGTATATGTAGTAATTAGTGATGTAAAACTTCCGGATATTAATGGAGTTGAACTCGTAAAAGAGATCAAGAAAATAAAACCTTATACCGAGGTGATCAATCTGACTGCTTTTGGTACAATACAAGATGGTGTAATGGCAATGCGCAATGGCGCTTTTGATTATATTACTAAGGGGGATGATAATGACAAAATCATCCCCCTTGTTTATAAAGCATTAGATAAAGCCAAACTCCAGTTTAGGATTAGTGAACTGGAAAATAAAGTAGCCAGAAAATATGATTTTACGGGCATACTTGGTCAGTCTAAGGCTATTAAAGAAGCGATAGCGCTATCTGAAAAGGTTGCCGGTACAGATACTACTGTTCTTTTACTTGGCGAGACGGGTACGGGGAAAGAGGTGTTCGCACAAGCGATACATTACGAAAGTTTAAGGAAAATGAAGCCTTTCGTTGCCGTAAACTGTAGCGGATTTAATCATGAACTTTTAGAAAGTGAATTGTTTGGGCATAAAG
>NZ_JBFTNT010000288.1:0-5382 GCF_056397585.1 Pedobacter sp. 05L430
ATAAAAGCACTATTATTCCAAAGTTGCGTAAGGTAGCTTTGCGACACCGGCTTTAATACCTCCATTTCAATAGAACCTGATAGTTGTCGGCCACCCGCATAAATAATTTCTCCCAGTGTTTTTTTTACCGGAATGGATTCCCCTGTTACAAAACTAAAGTCTATTTCAGCCTCGCCGTTGAGTAGAATAGCGTCTGCCGGCAAAATTTCCTGACTTCTGATTAGAATTCTGTCACCCGTTTTTAAATCACTGAGGGGTATTGGCCTTTCCACTCCTTCGTTTATGGTGGTTACTGCAACAGGAAAGTAGGACCGATAATCTCTCTCAAATGAAATATGATGAAAGGTTCTTTCCTGCATCCACTTTCCTACTAAGAGAAAGAAAACCAATCCGCAAAGTGTATCTACAAACCCAGCTCCGGTTTGCGAGATGATTTCATAAGCAGAACGCAGAAACATAACCAGGATACCAAGTGCTAATGGAAAATCAAGATTGAGTCTCTTTGCCTTTAGATTTGTCCACGCAGAAATAAAATACTCCCTTCCGCTGTACAAAACAACAGGTAATGAAAATGCAAGATTAAGCCATCCAAAGAAATTCTTAAATTCGCGTTCAAAATCGCCAAGACCAAAATAATCAGGAAAACTTAAAAGCATTACATTACCAAAACAGAATCCTGCCACAGCAATTTTGGTAATGAGGCTTCTTTCTGTTTTACTTGATTGTCCTTTTTTTACAATATCCTGCAAGCTTATTAAAGGCTCATAAMCTATTGAAGAGAGCAATTGTGCCAGCTGTTTTAAATTAGTTTCATCATTTTTAAATGTTATAGAAACCTGTTTTTTAAGGAAATCAACTCTTGACTGCAATATTCCTGATTGCAAAAGATGAAGGTGTTCTAATAACCAAATACACGAACTGCAATGGATGGCAGGTATATATAACGTTACAATTGTTTTGATTTCATCTTCAAAATCAACAAGTTTACTGACAACCTGTGGAACCTCCAGGTAGTCAAAATTTGAGGTAGCCTTACTTTGTGTTTTTCCGGGAATCTTATTGTAAACATAATAGTTTGACAGGTTATGCGCTGTTAAGATCTCATAGATGGTTTTACATCCGGAACAACAAAACCGCTTATTATTCTGTATGTATTGCTGGGCTATAATGTCGTCTCCGCAATGAAAACAATGCTTCTCTGATGAAATTACGTTTTCTTTTAACATCTATATTTAAAGTATGCTTCAAAGTTGAGTATTTAAGCAAGACGAAAAAGTGACAGAAATCCTACCTATTTATGATATGTATCACTTTTGAGCTAAAACAGATGTTTAGATTTAGTGGTGCAACGTGTTAATCCTTCAAGGATAGTCAGGATGACATTTACGTCTTTTAATGAAAAACGTAAATGTCTAAGTGCGTAGGAATCTGATTTTCTACGGTACGTTTAGAAATCCATAATTCGTTTGCGATCTCCTCATTGGCCAGTAACTGTCCGCGGTTCATCAAAAAGATCTGTCTGCACCTTTGGGCCAGATGAGCCAGATAAGAATCCGCCGCCAATTCCATCTGCTTGTTGATTAGGCTGTTATATCCCTCGTTTTGGGAAGTGCAGTCGCTGTAAACCCCCTCCTCCATACTTTCTTTATAATCAATCGGGTATACTTTACCGGAGGCCATATACCTCTATACCCTGTATCGGTGCGCAGAGGTTAGGCAGGCGTTAAAGGATGGTATCTGAAGTGTGTCAACCAGACAAAATGGTGATAAATATATCATGAACAATTTGCTCACAAACAACTGAGTCCCTTATATAGGAATAATAAACAGTGCTGTAAATTTTAGCTGAGTAGTGATGAAATAACACAGCAAATGCCCGCCAGTACAGATAAAGTAACATTGAATTCCTTAGCTGCGTTTACTATGGAAAACTCAGGGACAAAGCAATACCTCGAGTTTTTTGAACCCCGTAACATTAGACACTTTAAGATGATATTTAAATCAGGTTATAAAAACGGACTATTTACAGCTATAACTGAGATAGGAATGTATAAGAGATAGTACGTTATAAGATCAGCGGAGTTATCTTTGAACTCCGCTGATCTTTTATTTTTTTGACGCAGGTTCAGACCTTACACATCTGAAACCAGTATTTTGCAAGCCTGTATCAGGCGATGATTTCATTCTGGCTGCTACTCTGTATCCCTTACAATAAGAACTGTTACACATAAATGAGCCTCCGCGAGTTACTTTTTTTGGAACGGTAGGCTCATCCGGGTCAAAACTTTTATCCGGACCTTTAGGATTGGTAACTGTTTTACCTTTCTGAGTATCATAATAATCATTGGTATACCAGTCCGACACCCATTCCCAAACATTTCCGGCCATATCGAATAAGCCGTATCCATTAGCAGGGAAAGATCCGGTAGGGGCTAAACCATGAAAGCCATCCCAATCCGTATTTGTGTCCGGAAAACTTCCTTGCCAGGTATTCGCTTTTGGTTTTCGACTCTCAATTTGTTCATTTCCCCAAGGATATATTGCGTTCTTCTGGCCACCACGTGCGGCATATTCCCATTCAGCCTCAGTCGGTAGTCGTTTACCAGCCCATTTAGCATAAGCATTTGCGTCTTCCCAGCAAACTTGGGTAACCGGATAATTGTCTTTTCCTTTCAAATTACTTTTAGGCCCCTCAGGATGCCTCCAGTCGGCTCCGGGTGTCCATGCCCACCATTGTGATGCATCGTGTAAAGAAACGGGGCTAGAGGGCGGATTAAACGTAAGAGAGGCCGCTACTAATAAATCGTCTGATGGTTTTGGAGTACCTTCAGGTAATTGTTTTTTGATTTCTTCCCAATCTGGCTTTCGCTCAGCAACGGTTTTGTAACCCGTCGCTTTAATAAAAGCAGCAAACTGCGCGTTGGTAACTTCTCTCTCGTCCATCCAGTAGCCATCAAGTTTAACCTGGTGTGAAGGATATTCATCGGCACGCCCTTCCTTGTCGACGGCACCCATTAAAAATGTACCCCCTGGAATCCACTTCATACCCTTAACTGATCTGCTTGGATTTGATGATAACAATGAGTCTTGTTTGCCTTGTACCGATACGCCATACTTGCTAGGTAAATTGTCTGAACAAGATTCATCAGCGGTCTTCACATTTTCAGATTTATTTGCCTGACTGCAGGAAAGTCCAATAATGAGTGTCAATAAGAGGAGGGTTCCTTTGCCACTATAGGCAGGGGTAAATAAATGGAATACTTTTTTAAAATTAACTATGTTCATTTTTACAAACACCACTCGGAACTAAGTAGTCGTCGTTGGTTTTTTCAGATTAGCTTATTGTATGATTTTCTACAACGAAGATAACCAATTAATACCTATGATTTTTTTACTATTATTATTAGTAATTTCATTTATCCTTATAAACCTTGGTCAAAATTATATTTGGTCAAATAAACAACGCTAAAGTTTAACTTTTTTATTTGATGACAAATGGATGTAAATCAATATATTTACAAGTTTTATATCAATAAAATTATAATATAAAAAGTGACCCACATTTAATGCTTTGTCTATCAGATTCTTTACATGATTTTAAATAAAAGAGATGACATTTTACTTATTCGTTGATATATTAGTGCTGCAACCGACCTAATTTATCAACCATGTTTTTAAAGAAATCATTCGTTATTTTTGGCCTTTTAACATCGGCAGTCATCACGGCATTTACCTACTCGGCTACTAAAAAAATAAGTGTTAAGCCTAAAAAAGATAACAGACCAAACATCGTATTGATCATGGCCGATGACCTCGGTTATTCGGATATAGGTGCATATGGAGGCGAAATAAAAACCCCAAATCTCGATTATCTGGCATCCCAGGGAATCAGATATAAGCGATTCTATAACACATCCCGCTGCTGCCCTTCAAGAGCCGCATTACTTACTGGAGTGTATAATCATAATGCAGGCATAGGTGAAATGACTACAGATAGGCATGTGGATGGCTATCGCGGTGCACTGGGTACCGATGTGGTTACTCTTGCCGAAGTATTAAAAGATGCGGGTTACAGGACTGCAATGTCCGGAAAATGGCATGTATCCAATACCGTTGAGCAAGACACACCAGAAGCACAGCTCGACTGGCTTAATCATAAAACTGAACATCCGCTATTTTCACCTCTTGAACAGTACCCCACAAACAGGGGATTCGAAAAGTATTTCGGCACACTTTGGGGGGTCGTAGATTATTTTGATCCATTCAGTTTGGTTAGTGGAACAACGCCAATTAAAAGTGTACCTAAAAATTATTATCACACTGATGCTATTAATGATAGCGCCGCTACCTACATTGAAGATTTCAGTAAGGGAGACCAGCCATTTTTCCTATATGTGGCACAAAACGCACCTCACTGGCCTTTACAGGCAAAGCCTGAGGATATTGAAAAATATAAAGATACTTATAAAGGTGGGTGGGACGCAATAAGAGAAGCCAGGTATAACAGAATGGTTAAAATGGGGATTATTGACCCTGAAACGACAAAGCTGTCTCCCCGTATCAACAATKAACTTAAGTGGGGAAATAATCCAGATAAGGAGTGGGGAGCAAGAGCAATGGCGGTACATGCTGCAATGGTAGACGAAATGGATCAGGGCATCGGAAGCATAATAGACGCATTAAAAAAGTCGGGAGAATTGGATAATACCCTTATAATCTTTTTAAGTGATAACGGGGCAAGCCCTGAAGATTGTTCAAAATACGGTAAAGGGTTCGATAGACCGGGTCAAACAAGAGACGGAAAGGAGATCATCTACCCTGTAAATAAAAAGGTATTTCCCGGGCCACAGACAACCTTTGCGTCAATAGGGCAAAGATGGGCCAATGTAGCCAATACACCTTATCAGTATGCCAAAGAGCAATCATATGAAGGTGGTGTCCGTACCCCAATGATTGCTTTTTGGCCTAAAGGAATAACCGCAAAGAGAGGTGCTATGAGTAATCACGTAGGGCATGTAATGGATTTTATGGCAACCTTCATCGAGATTGCCAAGGCAAAATATCCGTCTGTGTATAAAGGAAAATCAATTAAACCGATTCAGGGTTTAAGCTTAACTTCTTCATTTAAAGGCCAAGAAAATGGTGGACATGAATTTCTATTCAATGAGCATTTTAAAGCACGATACGCACGTTCCAAGCAGTGGAAACTGGTTTCCTTATCCAATGACACTACATGGCACCTTTATAAGATAAAGGATGATGAAACAGAGCTAAACGATCTGGCTGCTAAGTTCCCCGAAAAAGTAAAGGATTTAAGTGAAAGATGGCATAAATGGGCAATTGATAACCACGCTTTACCTAAAAAGTAATATTAGCGAGTAC
>NZ_JBFTNT010000289.1:0-5337 GCF_056397585.1 Pedobacter sp. 05L430
TAATGTGACTTATGGTCTCAAACAATATGGCCAGCACACCAATAATCAACGTGAATTGCTCGAAGCTGTTCATAGCCTTTTTTATTTTAGACGATCAAAAGATGGTTTTGTTACAAGCCAGTATTGTTTCTGAATAATTTGATAGCAATAGCAAGAAGGATAATTCCAAAAGCTTTTCTTAAAACATTTAAGCCGGATTTGCCAAAAAGCTTCTCTAAACGCTCTGTATTCTTTAATACAAAATAAACGAATAGCATATTGATGATGATTCCAATAATGATGTTTTGAGTTGCATATTCAGTTTTTAACGAAAGTAAAGTGGTCATGGTTCCAGCACCTGCTATTAATGGAAATGCAAGAGGCACAATTGATACCGTTTCAGGCGCATCACCTTCTTTAAATATGGTTAGACCAAGTACCATTTCCATGGCAATAAAGAAGATCACAAATGAGCCCGCAATGGCAAATGATTCAACATCCAGTCCGATAACCTTTAACAAGGTCTCGCCGGCAAACAAAAAGATAACCATAAGTACGGTTGCAACTATAGCTGCCTTTTCAGATTGAATATGTCCGGCTTTCTTTCTAAGCTCAATTACTACAGGTATAGCTCCCAGAATATCAATGATAGCGAATAGTACCATTGAAGTAGATAGAATTTGTCGAAAATTGAATTCCATAGCAGTTAATTTATGCTACAAAGGTAAATTAATTAGCAATAAAAAAGCCACTCAAACTGAGCGGCTTTTTTATTGCTAATTATGCTTGATTACTTTGCCTGAACCCGATTAGATGTTGAAGCCCGGTATAAGTATAAAATGATATGCGCAACAGCAAACACTAAGGAGAAGTAGTATAAGCCTGTGTCTTTGCCGTCAGTAATATTGTGGTGAATTAACGCCACTATGATCAACAAAATAGCAAGGCCAAAACCTACATAAGACACAGTTTTAGTGCTTTTTGCTAATGTAGCTTGTAAGTTATCAGATAATAAACTGTTTTTCATACCATAGAACAGGTACACGTTAATACCAATAATCATCCATACCAATAAACGAACCCATGTATCAAGAGGCAGGAACACCATCATACCTAAGCAAACCGCTACACCCAATATTGGAATAAGCGGTACCAAAGGCACTTTAAATGCACGAGGCAAATCAGGCATTCTATTTCTTAAGATAACTATTCCGATGCAAACAAGAATAAATGCCAAAAGAGTACCTATGCTTGTCATTTCGCCCACTACAGTGGCCGGAACAAATGCTGCGAATAAGCTTACAAAAAACATAAATAATAAGTTGCTTTTTGCAGGTGTACTATATTTAGGGTGAACTTTCGAGAACACCTTTGGTAATAAACCATCTTTACTCATCGAGAAGAATACCCTCGATTGGCCCAATAGCATCACCAGGATAACTGAAGCATAACCACCCAGAATGGCAAGAATAATCAACTTATTTAACCACGGATAAGATGGAACAACAACACCTGCTGCATTTTTTACACCCATATTGTCAATTGCAACAGCAACAGGAGCAATACCATCCTGACCTTTAAACATGTCAAAATTAGCTACCCCGGTCATTACGTGTGCAAAAAGAATATATAGAATTGTACAAATAAACAAAGAAACAAGGATACCGATGGGCATATCTTTCTTAGGATTTTTTGCCTCCTGGGCAGCTGTAGAAACGGCATCAAAACCTATATAGGCAAAGAAAACAATTCCGGCCGCTCGTATTACGCCCCCCCATCCGTGTGTAAACATACTTTCGTGACCTGGTTTGTCAGCAGGAATAAAATAAGGTGAATAGTTGTCGGCGTTAATATATTTCCATCCTAAAAGGATAAAAATGAATACAATTACAACCTTAATAGCTACAATGAGCCCATTAATAAATGCAGATTCGCTGGTGCCTCTGATCAAAACAAAGGACATTAAGACGATAATAAATACAGCAGGTAAGTTAAACATACCAGAAACTACGGTGCCATCTAAAAGGGTTGCCGTTTCAAAAGGCGACATGGTTACCTGCGCGGGTAGATGGACATCGTAATACGCCAGAAACTTGACCAGATACCTACTCCAGCTAATGGATACCGTTGCGGCACCTAAAGCATATTCCAATACCAAATCCCAGCCAATTATCCAGGCTATAAATTCACCCATTGTAGCATATGAATAAGTATAAGCACTACCTGCTACCGGGATCATTGAAGCAAATTCGGCATAACATAAGCCTGCAAAAGCGCAACCCAAAGCTGCAATAACAAATGAGATGGTAATGGCTGGTCCTGCGTTATTGGCGGCAGCAGATCCGGTTATGGAAAACAGTCCGGCTCCAATAATTGCACCAATACCCAAAGCCACCAAATTGACGGGGCCAAGGGTCCGTTTCAGGGTTCCTTCACCACTTTCAGCAGCTTCTTGTGTAAGTAAGTCAATTGACTTTCTAAAATTCATAGTTTAAAGTTTAGTTAAAGTGTATCTATAACTCGTCTAGTTTATATTATAAGTGCCAAACCTAAATAAAATATATCTAAAAATAAAAGGGATTCTTTTACGAAATCCCTTTTATTTTTATCCTAATGAAGTTTAAGGTTGAGCTTTAATGTTGTCAATCGATCTTCTTGACTGTTTCCCCTCCACTTTTAGTGTGTTGTTCACTTTGTTTTGAGCGAATTGAGTATTTTTAGGTCTTTCCTCAAGTAAATATTTTACGTTTTTAGCTATTTCTTGTGTTAATGCCGACATTTTAGCGGAAACCTGAATCGAATTCGTGATTTCTTTTTTTGAGGCGGTATTCTCGCCTGGACTAACAGCTATATATGGGGCAATAACCAAAGAGACAATCGACATTAGTTTAATAAGGATGTTCATTGACGGTCCGGAAGTATCTTTAAAAGGATCGCCAACCGTATCACCTGTAACAGATGCTTTATGAGGCTCAGATTTTTTGTAATGCATCTCGCCATTGATCTCAACACCCTTTTCAAATGATTTTTTAGCGTTGTCCCATGCACCACCCGCGTTACTCTGGAAAATTCCCATAAGTACTCCGGATACGGTAACACCTGCTAATAGACCACCTAATATTTCAGCAGAACTTACCGATGGGAAAACACCTTTGAAACCAAAACCCACTATAATTGGAACTAAAAGTGCAATAGCACCTGGCAACATCATTTCGCGAATCGAGGCCTTAGTCGAAATGGCAACACATTTTTCGTATTCCGGCTTTGCTTTATATTCCATAATTCCTGGAATTTCGCGGAACTGGCGACGAACTTCCTGTACCATATCCATTGCTGCTTTGCCAACCGCTGCAATACATAATGCAGAAAATATAAAAGGAATCATCGCACCTACAAATAGCCCGGCCAAAACAGGAGCTTTATAGATGTCGATAGCAGATATACCCGCTACACCAACAAATGCCGCAAATAAAGCAAGTGAGGTTAATGCTGCCGAAGCAATTGCAAATCCTTTACCGGTAGCTGCAGTTGTGTTCCCAACGGCGTCCAGATTGTCAGTACGTTCACGTACTTCAGGAGGTAATTGACTCATTTCAGCAATACCACCAGCATTATCAGCAATAGGGCCGAATGCATCAATTGCCAACTGCATTGCTGTAGTAGCCATCATACCTGCAGCGGCAATTGCTACACCGTATAATCCTGCAAAAGCATAAGAGAAAATGATGCCTCCTGCTAAAACCAGGATAGGAGCAACAGTAGATTTCATACCTACCGATAACCCCCCAATAATGTTTGTAGCATGACCTGTGCCAGATTGCTGGATAATTGAATTAACAGGGCCTTTCCCCATTGCCGTATAATATTCAGTTATAATACTCATTAAGGTACCTACAACCAATCCTACTATGATCGCAAAAAATACGTCAATACTGGTAAAATCAACGCCGCGCAAATGCAGGTTTGAAGGCAGCATCCACATCACAATGAAATAAGATGCAATGGCAGTAATTACAATTGATCCCCAGTTGCCCAGGTTTAACGCTGTTTGTACATTAGAATCTTCACCTTTGATGCGCACAAACCAGGTGCCTATTATCGAAAACAAGATACCCAATCCGCAGATCACCATAGGTAATAGTATCGGAGACATACCTCCAAAATTATCTGTCGCAACAATTTCCTGTCCTAATACCATTGTAGCAAGAATAGTTGCCACATAAGAACCAAATAAATCCGCTCCCATACCGGCCACATCACCAACATTGTCGCCAACGTTATCTGCAATGGTTGCCGGGTTACGCACATCATCTTCAGGAATTCCAGCTTCAACTTTACCAACTAAGTCGGCGCCTACATCGGCAGCTTTGGTGTAAATACCACCGCCCACACGCGCAAAAAGCGCAATAGATTCGGCTCCTAATGAAAATCCGGTTAGTACCTCTATCGCTGTTTTCATTTCTGCGCTGTTTGGTTGAACAACATTAAAAACGTTTAGGAAAACAATAAATAAACCGCCTAAACCTAAAATAGCTAAACCTGCTACACCCAATCCCATTACCGTACCGCCGGTAAAAGAAACCTTTAGCGCTTGTTTTAAACTTGTTCTTGCAGCCTGAGTAGTACGAACATTCGCTTTTGTTGCTGCTTTCATTCCAATGTATCCTGCGGTAGCAGAAAACACAGCTCCAATAATAAAGGCAATAGATATGATCCAGCTGGAGTGTAATTGTACGCCGTTAACTTCATGTACCGTTCCTGAATAGGCAAGTAATGCAGCCGTAAACACAACAAAAATGCTAAGTACTTTCCATTCAGCTTTTAAAAAGGCCATTGCACCATCAGCAATATAGCCGGCCAGTTCCTGCATGTTTTTATCCCCTGCATCCTGTTTGTTTACCCATGCACTTTTAATAGCCATCACAATGATGCCAATTAAACCCAATGCGGGAATAAAATAGATTAAATTGTTCTGTAAAAACTCCATACTTTGATCTCTTGTTTAGTTTATTTTTGGTTGTTAGTTGTCGACTTTAGCTGCCTCCAAAAAAGGCCAAAGCCAATTGTTTGTAGCTGGCAGACTGCCCTTTTTCGCCATTACCTTAAAGCACTTAAGTCATTTAATTGGCAAGACCGGGCTTTACAAAAATAAGCGTGTTTCTGAAATTACCAAATTTTTAATGAATTGATTACTAACCTTTTTTATGAACCGGGAATTTATGCCATTGGTTGCTTTTAATCGGGTTTATTAGTCAGAAAGACGAAGTCCTCACATAATTCGCACATTCTACATACATTCTTCACAAAAAAGTACCTGTTTGTGGGTTTGGTGTGAACGAGGTGTGAAGAATGTACGAA
>NZ_JBFTNT010000290.1:0-5312 GCF_056397585.1 Pedobacter sp. 05L430
ATGTAGTACTGCTTATTCCCTTCTGCTTGTTATATCTGTTTATTGGGGGCTTACCAATCCTTACCTATGTATTTGAAGAAACCATTAAATTAAAGTTGGGGGTAATTCCATTCGAAAATTTCTTTTACCTCATGAGTAATCTTCTGGTAAGTGTTTACTTATTTGAAGTGGTTAAAAGTAAAAGCAAAGCATAATGGAGCTGCCAATTTATACAAAGCAACAGCTTGCATTACGAAATGGCCAGGATAAGCCACAGATCTGGGTTGCGTACAGAGGTATTATTTACGATGTAACAGAAAGCAGGCTTTGGAGGAATGGCAAGCATTATGAACATTGGGCGGGTCAGGATTTGACAGATGAGCTGCCAGACGCCCCTCATACAGAAGCCGTATTTGAGAAGTTTAAGGCAATAGGCAAATTAAGTACATAAAGGAGCTCTGGTTATAGTGCTTCTTTATGTACTTAAATCAAGTTTTATGATTCTATTGTGAATGAACTTAAAGTCACAAATTCCTGAACACGTGCAGCAACTTCTTCAGACGTTAGGTTAATGATTTTTTCTGTTCCAAATTTCTCTACGCAGAAAGAAGCAAGGGCAGAGCCAAAGATTATTGCATTCTTCATGTTGTTGAAATTCACTGTTCCTACTTTAGCCATGTAACCAATAAATCCGCCTGCAAATGTATCTCCTGCACCGGTTGGATCAAATACTTCAGCCAATGGCAATGCCGGGGCTGAGAAAATTTTATCCTCATGGAATAATAGAGCGCCATGTTCGCCTTTTTTGATGATCAGGTATTTAGGACCCATTGCCAAAATTTTCTGAGATGCCCTAACTAATGAGTATTCTCCGGAAAGTTGACGCGCCTCCTCATCATTGATAGTAAGAACATCTACCATTTTAAGTGTTTCTAAAAGATCTGGCATCATAATGTCCATCCAAAAGTTCATTGTATCTAAAACAATTAGCTTAGGCTTGTTTTTAAGGCGTTTGATGACAGTCTGCTGGACAATTGGAGTAAGATTACCTAACATTAAGTATTCGCAGTCCTGGTAGCTCTCAGGGATAATGGGATCGAAATTCTCCAGTACATTAAGTTCGGTAACTAAGGTGTCGCGACTATTCATGTCGTTGTGATATTTTCCAGACCAAAAGAAAGACTTTTCTCCCTCTTTTATTTGCAGTCCTTCGGTATCAATTCCATGTTGGGTAAACGTATTTATGTCCTCTTTATGGAAGTCATCGCCCACAACACCAACAATTTTTACTTTATTGTAGAAGTAAGAAGCGGCTAAACTTGCATAAGTTGCGGCACCACCTACTATTTTATCTGTCTTTCCGAAGGGAGTTTCGATCGCGTCAAAAGCTACAGTACCTATGATTATCAGGCTCATATGAAATAATTGAGTTTTTTTTAAATTTTTTCTCTGCAAATATTGCATAAATAAATTAAAACCCCTAATATTGCATTCCCAAAACGAACAAGATATTATGTTCCTAGGAACACATCAGAAGCGTTTTTGGACGACCAGACTCCTTCTTAGCTCAGCTGGTTAGAGCATCTGACTGTTAATCAGAGGGTCGCTGGTTCGAGCCCAGCAGAGGGAGCAGAAATGGGCAAGCAGAAGAAATTCTAGTTTGCCCATTTTTTTTGCCCCGTCCCCAGTTACAATCTTTTCTATTCACTTTCTGACTTAATGGCTTTATAACCAGCGCTAAAAAAATACAAAATGTGGTATTTTAACTATTCCCAGATTCTAACAAAAAACTTTAAACATTAAAATGTTATTAGCAATTTGCAATTAATGAAAGGAGAATAGACCTCAATCTGTCATTAGCAAACCATAAAAAACCTCAACCATGAAAAACCTAGAAACATTTAATTTATCGGTTCCTCCGTCAGTGTTGGATGATCTAAAAGATCGTTTAAAAAATACCCGTTGGCCGGGTGAAGCAGAAGGCTCTGGCTGGAATTTTGGCACAAGTGAAACTTATCTTAAAGAATTAGTGGACTATTGGATCAATAAGTACGATTGGCGCAAACAAGAAGCTGAGCTTAATAAATACCCGCAATATACTACAGATGTGAATGGCATGAAAATTCATTTTCAATACATCAAGGGGAAAGGCAAAGATTCCAAGCCTCTTCTGTTGACCCACGGGTGGCCGGATAGTTATTATCGTTTTCACAAAATCATTCCACTATTAACAGAAGGCAATCAAAGTTTTGACCTGATCATTCCATCCATTCCAGGCTTCGGATTCTCTGAAAAAAATGCAGTTCACAATGAAGCAGTTGCAGATTTATGGAAAGTATTGATGACCGAAAATCTTGGTTATCATAAATTTTATGCAGCTGGGGGCGACGTAGGTATGAGCGTTACTAAAGCCCTTGCATCYAAATATCCCGAAGTAGTTGCTGGTGTACATTTTACAGATGTTGGTTATCCTATGGGACAGGAGGATCCCAATACCATGACAGAAGCTGAGAAGCAATTTGCGCAGTTTGTGCAACAGTGGTGGTACAGCGAAGGTGCATATGCTATGGTACAATCTACCAAACCACAATCGCTGGCCTACGGTTTAAACGATTCTCCTGCCGCACTTGCTGCCTGGATACTCAGTTTCGGCAACGCTGGGGCTTCTCCTGAGATTTTAGAAAAGGCATTTGGTGGAAGGGATGAACTGCTCACTAACATCATGATCTATTGGGTAACGCAAACGATAGGTACTTCTGCCAGGATGTACAAAATGGATGCTATGGCACAATGGAGCGGTGCAGAACCATTACAGAAAAGTAATGTGCCTGCAGGTGTAGCAGTATTCCCAAGAGAAGCACAATTCCCAAAAGAATGGGCCGAACGTTTTGTTAATGTGGTTAGCTTTAGGCAAATGAAAGAAGGTGGACATTTTGCTGCCCTGGAGGTGCCTGATGTTTTTGCTGAAGAACTAAGAGACTTCTTTTACAGTATTGCTTAGTACGCGCTAATGAAAGAGATAACATTTTAGGAAAAGTATTGTATGGTATAATTAAAATCCCTAATATTGCATTCCCAAAACAAAAATGCTATGCGTCCTTAAGGACAAATTAGAAGTGTTTTTGGAAGGCCAGACTCCTTCTTAGCTCAGCTGGTTAGAGCATCTGACTGTTAATCAGAGGGTCGCTGGTTCGAGCCCAGCAGAGGGAGCTCAAAATGAGAGAGTTAGCCTCACTGTAAAAGTGAGGCTTTTCTATTTGCACAAAATTTGCACACAATAATGGAGCGGAATGATTGGATCAATCCACAAAACTTGTGGAGTAAATCTATCATTTCATCATCTGGAGAAACAAACACCCTTGAACCGGCTAGCACCGTTAAATATTATTTTATTGATATTTATTTAACTCTCTAACGATGGGGGGACAATTTTTTTCACTTTTTTTAAAGAAAATTTGTTTTTTTATTTTAAAGAACTATTTTTGATATTAACCAAATAAATTAACCTCTCAATATGGCATTTTCATGTATTTTATTTCCTCGTAATATAGGCGAGATCTCGCTTGGTAAATACTTTTTTCATAATCTGARTCTATTACTATACAGTATTCAACTAAACAAATAAAGTTGAATATTTCATGTGATTTTATTTATGCTTATGAGATATACTTTTAAAAGGCTATTAATTGCAGATACTGTTCTAATGCTAATAACAGGGCTCTTGTATTGTGGTGCAATATTTAACGGATTCCAAACTAATTGGGATGATCAATGGGTTGTTAAAAATGTATATACGATCAGTGGAGTTAATACATCCAATATACATGATATTTTTTTTCACTTTTATCATGGTCAATATGCTCCTATCAACCAAATATATTACACCATCATCTATTCAGTATTTGGATATGATTCTAAAGCATTTCATTTATTTAGTATCCTGTTACATATAGCAAACACACTGTTGGTACTCAGAATAATATTAGCCATCACTAATTTGACGGTTGATCCTAGTAAGGGAAACAAATTTAGGATTGCTTTTCTTACTGCTCTTTTTTTTGGAATTAGTCCCATTATGGTGGAATCGGTTGCTTGGCTGTCTGCTTCAAAAGTAGTTCTTTATGCTTTTTTTTATCTGCTTTCATTATTGAGTTATATCAAGTATATGGAACAAAGGCAATTAAGGTATTATAGTATTGCTTTGATACTCTTTATCTTCTCGTTTGGAGCAAAAGAACAAGCGGTGATATTACCATTATGTCTCTTGTTTTTGGATTTCATAGTTAAAAGAAGCCTGACGCTTGAAGTAATTTTCTACGAAAAAATTCCCTTTTTTATAATTTCGGCTTACTTTGCCATAATTACATTGCTATCTCAAGAAGCAAGTGGCGAAGGTTTACTCTCAGCTGAAGCGAAATATCCTTTTTATCAGAATATATCATTCGCGTGTTATTCTCTATTACAGTACGCATATAAATGCTTGTTACCAATAGATCTGAATTATTTGTATCCGTTTCCCAATTTACCGGGCACTTTAATGCCTTTATGGTTCTGGTCATATTTGGGATTGTTTATTATAATTGTTTATGCAGGTTATCATTATTTGCAACAGCGATGGATTCTATTCGGAATTAGTTTTTTTGTTATTCATCTTACAACTGTCTTACATGTTATCCCAATATCCAGACATGCAATAATTGCAGATCGTTATATCTATGTTTCAACAATAGGCATATTCTTTATACTCTCAGTTATTCTTGAGAACTTAATTTCTAAAAATAGATTTTTCCTAATTCCTGCTACATTATATTTTTTTTCTCTTTTCGTCCTTGGGATTAAACAAATTAAAGTATGGCAAGACAGTAGCTCGCTAAAATACGAACTAAGACAGATGATTATGGAAAGAGAAAATGAAAACACTAATGGATCGCAAAATGAAAAGTAAAAGAAATAAACTCCTTCTTGGTGCTTTTCTATCAATCATTGTTTTAAACCAATTTGTCTTTACACTTAATTACCAGATAAATAATATCACACTAAGTAGTTTTTACAAAGCTCAAATGGAGGGAGTCCAATCAAAAAAGGTAGATACAGGAGCGAATAAAGTCTTAAAGTTACCAATTAACACTCATTAGGTAACTAAAGGAGATTAATAAATAATTCGATAACAAGTGTGCACAAAAAAGAAAACATGAAAAAGACCAAAACCAAATTTATTTATTTATCAATATTTTTACTGTTGATCATTAGCGTAATAACAATATATTCCTGTAGCAAATCTGAAATAACCACATCAGATGGGAAAAAAATTAGCTTAATTGCACCTAATGGAC
>NZ_JBFTNT010000291.1:0-8870 GCF_056397585.1 Pedobacter sp. 05L430
CCCCTTTTTTGTGGACGTTTATATAGCCTCTTAAAGAAATAGAATTATTTATTCTTTTTTTGTTGAATCTGTGCTTGTTGCTGCTGACGCATATAGTCTTCCAGCTTAGCACTGAATCTTGATTTCTTTTTCTCTACAACAGGTTTGGTTTTGTTATCCTGAAGTGTTTTATGGATTTTTTCATCATCTACCATAGACTTGATTAGGAACTGCTGAGCAAACGTTAACATGTTAGCTAAGAAGTAGTAGTAGTTCAAACCTGATGGGTAGCTATTTAACACACCTAGAAATACAATTGGCATAATGTAACCGATGTATTTCATTTGACCGGTTGCACCAGAGATCTGATTATTAAAGTAAGTGTAGATCAATGTTGAAATCGTCATCAGTATACACATTAAACTTAAGTGATTACCCAGAATAGGAATGTTTACACCAAACTTGATAAAATCATCATAGGTAGAAAGATCCTTCATCCATAAAAAGCTTTCGCCTCTTAATTCAAATAAATTGGGGAAGAAGAAGAAGAAAGCCATTACAAATGGTAATTGCAGTAACATTGGTAAACAGCCGCCCAATGGATTAACGCCTACTTGTTTGTAAAGCTTTAAATATTCCTGTTGTAACAATGTTGGATTATCATCGCCTACCTTTGCTTTAATTTCATCCATCTCAGGTTTCAAGATTCTCATCTTAGCCATTGAAAGATATGATTTATATGTTAGTGGCGACATGGCTAGTTTTAGCATAATTGTCAGTACCAGGATAATTAATCCATACCCCCATCCAAAACCTTCAAGGAAGTTAAATACAGGCAATACAATAAATCTGTTGATGTATTTTAATGGCCAGTATCCCATGTCTACTTGTTTTTCCAATTCATGTCCCTGAGCTTTTAAGGTAGAGAATTTGTTGGTTCCAAAGTAAAACTCCATGGAATAGTTTTGAGCAGCCAATTGGTTAAATGTAAGTTGCATATTAGCGCCATACCATTTAATCTGACCTGGCTCAGTAGTTACTTTAACTTCAAGTTCACCTTTATCAAAAGGAACTGTTGGTATTAATACCGCCGAGAAGAAGTGTTGTTTGAAAGAGAACCATTCGATTTTTCCTTCTTTTAGTTCTTCTTTTTCGTCTTTAGCAACACTTAGATGGTTGGGATTTTCGCCAGCATATTTGTAATATGGAGCTGAATGTTCCTGCTCTTTTTTACCTGATTTTTCTTGTTCAAGTAAAGTAGCTTCCCAGTTTAAAGTAATTGTATTGTTTTGAATAACCTGATTTAAGCCATTCAGGTTAATGTTAAAACCAACCTTACTGCTATTCGGTTTTACATCGTAAACAAATTCAATGTATTTATCCCCAGAATAATTGGCGCGCATAATTACGCTGTTTGCGCCATTTTTAGAAGCAGTAAAATATAAATCGTTAGTATTTACAATTTTGCCACCTATGTTTAGGTTTAAGCCAAACTTGTTTTGATTACCGTCAAACAAAATTACCGGTTTACCATCATAAGTAGTCTGTCCTTTAACTTGAGCGGAAAGAATCTTACCACCTTTGTTAGTGAAAGTTAATTTTAAGTTCTCGTTTTCTAAAACGCTAGTTTGCTCTGTGCCAGAGATATTGCCACCAAAAGGACCTTTTAATGCAGTCGAATCAACAGCTGGCAATGTAGCAACTGCTGCTGTAGCCGGAGTTGCGGTAGTATTTGCTGTTGCTTTCTTTATAGAATCAGCAGCAATTCTTTCATTTTCTTTTTTAATTTCAGCCTCACTTGGCTTGAAAAAGTAAAAAGAACCTGCCAGAACAATCATGATCAGGAATAATCCTGTAAACGTATTTCTATCCATTATTGTTAATTAAACGCGTATTATTTTATTTTCTTCTTCGCAAACTCCATCGCTGCGGCGACAAATTTAACAAAAAGTGGGTGAGGATTAGCAACTGTTGATTTTAATTCAGGGTGAAACTGTCCACCAACAAAGAAAGGATGGTTTTTAAGCTCCACAATTTCTACCAGATTACTTTCAGGATTGATACCTGAGGCAATCATTCCTGCTTCTTCAAATTGACTTAAGTAAGCGTTATTGAATTCATAACGATGTCTGTGACGCTCTGTAATATGTTGTTTTCCGTAAGCAGCATAAGCCTTGGTACCTTTTTTAAGGTCGCATGGATAAGAACCTAAACGCATGGTACCGCCTTTATTGGTAATGGTTTTCTGATCTTCCATCATATTAATTACCGGATGCTCAGTGTTTTCATCAATCTCGGTAGTATTTGCATTTTGTAATCCAAGTACATTTCTTCCATACTCGATAACTGAACATTGCATACCTAAACAAATTCCAAAGAACGGAACGTTGTTTTCTCTTACATATTTAATTGCATCAATTTTTCCTTCAATACCTCTGCTACCAAAACCAGGAGCAACAAGTAAACCATCTAAATGACCAAGTTTTTCTTTCGCATTATCAGGATAAACTCCTTCTGAATGAATGTATTGAACACGTACTTTGCATTCGTTCTTTGCACCGGCATGAACAAATGACTCAGTTATAGATTTATAAGCATCAGGTAATTCCACATATTTACCTACAACACCTATAGTTACTTCTGATGTAGGGTTTTTTAAACGACCAAGGAAATCTTTCCAGCTTTCCATATCAGGTTCGTTTTTATGAGCCAGTTTTAATTTGGTTAAGACCGTTTTATCCAACTGCTCTTTCATCATTAACAACGGAACTGAATAAATTGATGATGCATCAATAGATTCGATTACCGCATTAACGTTTACATTACAGAACAAGGCAATTTTTTTACGGATGTCCTGAGAGATATGGTGCTCAGTACGGCAAACCAAAATATCTGGTTGTATACCATACTCCAATAAAGCTTTAACAGAGTGTTGTGTAGGTTTGGTTTTTAATTCGCCGGCTGCTGCAAGGAAAGGGATTAGTGTTAAGTGGATAACTATGGCATTATTAGCGCCTTCTTCCCATTTAAACTGACGTACTGCCTCTATAAATGGAAGAGATTCGATATCACCAACAGTACCACCCAGTTCCGTAATAACGATATCATATTTACCGCTATCGCCTAAAATGCGCATGTTTCTTTTGATCTCATCAGTAATATGAGGTACAACCTGCACAGTTTTACCAAGGTATTCCCCTTGTCTTTCTTTGTTGATTACATTCTGATAAATACGACCAGTAGTAATGTTGTTAGCCTGTGTGGTTGGAACATTTAAGAAACGCTCATAGTGCCCAAGATCAAGGTCTGTTTCTGCACCATCTTCAGTAACATAGCATTCGCCATGTTCGTAAGGATTTAGCGTTCCCGGATCGATGTTGATATACGGGTCAAACTTTTGAATGGTTACACTGTAGCCGCGTGCTTGTAATAGTTTGGCTAATGAAGCGGAGATGATGCCCTTACCCAAAGAGGAAGTAACACCGCCCGTAACAAAAATATACTTAGTCATGTTTGTGAATTTCTGATATAAAGGCAGTTTTTTATGCTGTCCTTATTGTTTTTGTACGGGATACAAAGTTAGCAAATAAACCGAAGCTTTAAGGCTCTTTTTTTAAATATTCGTAAAGGAAAAAATGATTTAATGAAATTCTCTATATGATTTGCCTTCTAGCTGCTGACTAACAATTATATAAATAAGCCGGTTTAAAGTACAAATCCATATATGTTAGGTGGTTGAATTTCGTTATTAAAATTATTAAAAGCATCAACTTTGGTGGCAAACCAGGTCGTATTTAGTCTGGGGATGGCAAGCCCCAATATCATGCCTGGCAACCCGTTGAACCCCTCAGGTCCTCCGCGCAGTAAAATTTCATCTGTATAAAAAGCAACCACATAAACCGTGTCGTTAATGCGACCTATGGCTTTCCTGCATTCGAAACCGGAAATAATACGGATGTCGTGCATAATTTTCCAGCTTACATGGGGTATAGTGTCTTTCAGCAGGTAATCGTCGCCCATAATGTTTTTCCTTAATACGCGGTTTCTGTTTGCGTAATCGGCATAAAGTTCGTTGGTCGATTCGCCAGGTGCAATAAAGTACATTAAATCCTCATCATTGTCGTCTTTTTTTTGAGCTTTATAAATAGACCTTGTACGGTCAAAATAAAGGTCCCAATTACTGGTTTTGTACTTTTTCATACCTCCTTTAATTTCATCAGAAAGTCCAAAATCCGCCATTGTACGCACCATGTTTATCCTTTTTTCGAACGTAATTTTTCCATTCGGAATAAAAAGCTGCTGGGCCAGCAACTTAAACGGCATTGCACAGAAGAGAAGAAAAAATACAGACCTACTCATTGATTAGCTATTTAACGCTGGAGTTTTTAATAAAATTACCACTTAAATTCCAGTTTATTCCAAATAATACATATCTGGGAATATAGCTAAACGTACTTTCACTTTTAATATTTCCACCAACATATCTGTTGTATCCAATTTTTTGATTAAGGATATCTGTTATGGAAAGTTTAATTTCAAGCGCTTCGTTTTTTAATACCTTGGTTGATAGATATCCATTCCATATGATTACGTCCAGATCTTTATCAAAAGATGAGTTGGCAGGACGAAATGAAAGTGACATGGTTGAGTTAAATTCGAATTTGTAAGGTAATTGTACTGTTGCAGATAACTCATGGTCGTGAATTAAGCTTCTGCCGTCGTTAATGCTACCAATAGATGATTTACCATACATAAAGCTGGCCGATGGGGTATAGCTTAAATCAAGTTTATGTGTATAGTAATTAAAAGATGTTCTCAAATTAAATTGAGTGTTTCTTGTTTTGTTTCGTGTAAAGTTTAATATCGTTTGGTTGTTGGAGGTATTAAACCCGAGGTCTACACCAAAGCGGAAGTTTAACTTCGGAAAACCTTTAGAGTAATATACGTTTCCTGCTATTGAATTGTTTCCATTCAGGTTGGTATAGCTGGAGATTCTTTTGTTAAATTCATCAACTATTTCTGTGTCGACAATTGCGTTATTTGTAAAACCGTAGCTAAAATAACCAGAGATATACTGGTCGGTTGAGAACTGAAAACTATTGTAAGAAAGGCCGAAGTTATTTGTAAACGAAGGCCTTAAAGATGGGTTTCCAATAACCTGAAATAAGGGGTTGTTTAGCTGCCTTACCGGTTGTATTTGATTAATGCTTGGCTGTTGCATGTAACCATTGTAGTTTACAGATAAGTTGCTGTTGTTGTTTATTTTATAGAATAGGTTGGTGCTTGGCGACAAGTTTAAATAGTTGCTATCAAAGTCGCTTTGCTGATCCAGATCTTTAAGCACAAAATTTGTTTGTGTGGCTTCCAATCCGGTAGAGATAGAGAAGTTCTTAACCTTATATTGCGTAATTATTTTTCCAACATTAGAGAAATTGATGAACTTAAAATTATTACTTAAAGAGTCTATTTTATTGGTGCTATTATCTGAAACTAATCTGTAGCTGCTTGATGCTATTGTTTTAAAGCTATATCCTGCTTCTATAGCCCACCGTTTTGACAAGGGTTCTGTATAACTGATCCTGGTGCCTATTGACTTTTGATCGTTTACGTTGTCTTTATTCAGGTTCGTGTTTTCTACCCGGTTTTCATGGCCATTGTCATCATAGTACTTTGTCTGATTTATACTTTTTTCAATGTTTTTACTGGAAAGATTCTCGGGCTGAATGTCTATTGATAGTGTTCTTCCTTTTTTATTAAATCTTTTTGACCAGTTGATATTTCCATTAAATGCTTCACTATGACCAGAGCCGGTATTGGTTTGGGTATTGTTACTGATAAATAAGCCTCGCTGATCTCTTGTAAAGTCGTCACTCGTAGAGTTTAGCTGATTTCTGTTTTGCTTTGCTCCAAAGGCTATTTTTAATGTAGTAAGTGAGTCGATATTGTAACTATATCCACCTCTTAAGCTTTCACCTGTATTTTTCGACCTGTCTTCTTTTCTTCCGGAGCTTGAAAATAACGATCCATTGGGTAAAAGTTCCTCGGATTTAGAAGTTCTTACATTCTTGTTTTTGTAATCGAAGCCTTTAAAATTGAGCTTTATTCCCATTGTGTTGTTTTCGAACCTGTCGGCAAAGTGCCCCCCCATATTGAAATTATTGGGCAAACCGCTGGTGGGGGAGCTGTAATCATCATCATCATCACCACCAGAGGAATACATCACCGAGCTGCCATCATCGCCCACCTCAATTACATCATATTCTTCGCCTTTAAGCTTTCGCATAGATCGGTTGATCTTAGAATCATTGGTTAGGGTAGAGTAGGTTCCATAAACTGCAGCTTTGAGCTTGCTCTTARAAACCCCAGCCATAGCACCGTAATCACGGAACTTGTCGTTTCCCTGGTTTGCATCTAAAGATGCCAGGTATCCGTTTTTGGCATTTTCCTTTAATTTGATATTAATGGTTTTGTTTTTTACCCCATCATCTATTCCCGTAAGCTCTGCTGTTTTACTTTTTTTATCGAAAACCTGAACTTCTTCTACAGCATTTGCCTTTAAATATTTTGTGGCTAAAAGCGGGTCATCGCCAAAAAACTCATCTCCATCAACCAAAACTGTCTTTACATCTTTACCCTGTGCTTTTATATTTCCGTTTTTATCTACAACAACTCCTGGTAGCCTCTTTAGCAACTCTTGAACATTCGCATTGCTACGCACAGCAAAGCTATCAGCCTGAAACACCAAAGTATCGCCTTTCATGCGTACGGCACTTTTAGCCTGTATAACTACTTCACTTAAGAGTTTTGATTTTAGCTCCATTTTAATGTCGCCCAGTTTGATGTTGGAAGTGTCCGAAATCCTTAAGTTCGTGATATAGTCGGCCATTTTAGGGAATGTTACCAGCAGCTTGTAATCACCCTTGGCAATG
The DNA here is from genome assembly GCF_056397585.1 of Pedobacter sp. 05L430. NCBI lineage: Bacteria > Pseudomonadati > Bacteroidota > Sphingobacteriia > Sphingobacteriales > Sphingobacteriaceae > Pedobacter > Pedobacter sp. 05L430. The sequence continues at coordinate 6,909 of NZ_JBFTNT010000291.1, forward strand.
TTTCTAAATTCAAACTTTCCCTCTGCATTTGTTCGAGTAGTTTTAACCATTACAGAGTCAACGGATCTTAGCAATAAAACTGAACTGTGTTCCAGATTCCTTTTTTCCAATGTATCGACAACCCTACCGGCAACACTTGCTTTTTGCGCAGTTACGGTAAGAAACGATAGTGTAAGGAAAATGAAAATGGATAACCTCTTCAGCATAAATTACCGTATAACATTTATTAAGAAAGCTAAAATAATGTTTTTTGACAACTTAAGGTTTTTATGCTGGGGGACAAAAAAAAGGCCCGAAATATTTCGGGCACTTTCTTTAAAGTATATTTGGTTAGAATATTCTAGGTTGTTTATTTATAAGTTATTACGTAGTTCTTTTTGTTTCGTTATATAAACATAGTGTTAAATTTGAAATTATCATAATATTTTTTTTAATTATTTTCAACAATTTTAATGGAATGCTCAAAAACGCATCAAATAAGCATTTATTGTGTTGATAGGGGTTTTTACTAAAATATAAGATTTTACTTAGTGCAACAGGTATAGTAAGTTTTAACCTTACCTTCTTTATCAGACCAGGCTACGTAGTTTTTACTCTCTTTACCAAGTCGATAAATGAATCCATTCAATCTGTTTTTTTTTAACTCGTCGAAAAATGCTTTATCGGGTACGTTTGCATCAGGCAGGTCTGCCTCATCAACGGCGGGTTCCATGAAGTTCTCGTCGTCAAAGAAACGGTTAACTTCTTCCTGTAGAAATTTGATCTGATTTTTCTTCTTGGAAAGATCAATGGTAGCAATGTAATTCTTGAACAAATCGGTAGCTTTAATGTCTACATCGTAAATCTGTTTGCCATTAAAAGAGGTGATGGAGAATGCAAGGTGCATGTTGTCGGGTTTATCCCCCAGTATCTGTACTTTAAAGGTATCAGCCTTTAAAGAATCACTAAATGGCTTTGTTACAATCTTTACAAGATCTTTTCCGGCGGCATCGTCTTTGTCTGTGCTATTACATGCAACTAAAAAAATGGTGCAGAGAAAAATGCAGGTTATTAGTTGTTTCATACGCCATCGTTTATTTTAATTAGATCTTCAGGGGTATCTATGGCTATGGTTTCAATTTCAGTTACTTTGGTTTGGATTCTGTACCCATTTTCTATCCACCTTAATTGTTCTAAACTTTCTGCAATTTCTAAAGAGGATTGAGGGAGTTTAGTAATTTCTAACAGGATAGGATAGGTGTAACCATAAATGCCGATATGCTTATAAAACTGATGAGCTTTTAGCCAATTCTCCTTTTCCTGACTTCTGATATACGGGATTGTTTGTCGGCTAAAATAAGTGGCTTCTCCTTTGGAATTGATAACCACTTTAGGAATATTAACATTATAAAGCTCAGTTTCTGTATGTATTTCCTTAATTAAGGTAGCTAACTGAACCCCCTTTTCGTTAAAACACGAGGCTAAAAGATCAATCTGCTCTGGGTCTATATAAGGCTCGTCACCTTGTATGTTTATGATGGCATCGTATCCGGAAACAGACGTTGCTACTTCCGCACAGCGATCTGTGCCACTTAAATGATCACTTCCGGTAACAATGAATTTGCCTCCAAACCTTTTAACTTCAGCAGCAATGCGTTCATCGTCGGTAGCCACAATTACATCAGATAAGCTTGTGGCCTTACTAGCTTGTTCATAAACCCTTTGGATCATACTCTTTCCCTTAATTTGAACTAAAGGTTTGCCCGGAAAGCGGGTTGAGGCGTATCTTGCAGGTATGATTCCGAGAATCTTCATTTAAAATAATCCGTTTATTTCGGCTTCTATAGCTTGTATTATTGTTCCCAGATCTTCAGGGTTATTAGTGAAGTCTAATTTATCCTTATCCAGAATAAGCAGGTTACCCAGTTTATAATCTTTAATCCAGGCTTCGTACTTTTCATTTAACTTTGATAAGTAATCTAT
>NZ_JBFTNT010000292.1:0-12335 GCF_056397585.1 Pedobacter sp. 05L430
AAGCCATATGGACTTTGCACTTCACAGGAAACTATTCATCAACTGATAAAGCATTATGCATTTACAAGAGGAAATGGTGTTCGTTTAAAAGGAGGTGATCCTTTTATTTTTGGAAGAGGTTTTGAAGAAATCTTATTTGCGCGTGAGCACGGTATAGAATCTCATTATGTGCCGGGCATCAGTAGTATGCAAGCAAGTGGTTTAAATGATATTCCTTTAACCCATCGTGGAGTAAGCGAAAGTATCTGGATTATAACAGGTACAAAAAAAGATGGTTCTTTATCGTCTGATCTCCAATTAGCAGCTAAAAGTAAAGCTACAGTAGTTATATATATGGGAATGAAAAAGCTGACAGAAATATCAGCTTCTTATATTATGTCTGGCAGAGGGGCCGTTCCTGCAGCAATAATCCAGAATGCTTCAATGCCACATCAAAAACAAATTGTTTGTGAGGTTAAAGATTTGTCTCAGGCGGCAATGGATTCCGGGCTTTCCCATCCGGCAATTATAATAATTGGAGATGTAGTAAAAGCCGCGGAATTCGTTGCCGCTCAGGAAGCACATAAATATGCCTAGTTTTCTTTTACTTTATGAATCAATTGACGTCCTCTTACAAGTATTTTAATACGTTGACGCTTTAAGGATAGGTTAATTCCCGCTTCCTGATTTTCCTTGAGGTGTATTTTGTATGCGGTAAGTACATCTTTATAAGTGAGTAAGCCAATTACCCTGTTTTTTTCATTGGCAGATAATACCGGTAAAAACTCCTTATCGCATTTAGACATTAACTCTACGGCCCATGCAAGACTATCGTTGCTTTCTAATGCGGGAATATTTTGCTCCATGAGCTCGGCTATAGGGCCATTTGCATCGTGATTTTTGTTGTATATGCTTGACAGCGTGATTACACCTTTAAAGTTATCGTCATCATCTGTTACTATAAAGTGATTTTCTAATGGTGGGTTAAGGTCAAAGAATGACCTGATTTCACTTATACGATTTTTGGTGCTTATAACCATGCTATTTGCTCTTAGTACATCAACCACAGTCATTTTCCTCAATACATCCGGTTCATAAGAATCGGGGGTGTATATTCCTCTTCTTGCAATTTTCTCGGTCATAATTGTATTTTCCATAAAAAAGAAAGATATCAGGTATGATGCTGTACAAGCTCCTAGTAAAGGTAACAGTGCGTGAGATTGCATAGTAGCTTCAAGAGCGAAAGTTATGCTGGTTAGATAAGCTCTTGAAGCGCCTGCAAACATAGACGACATGCCCACTAAGGCAGCCATTGGAATGCTTATGCCTGAATTTGGAAACAGTAGAAGTGTAATTGAGCCAAGTATGGCTCCGGCTGCGCCACCGATCGTTAATAATGGTGCGAGTGTGCCTCCTGATGTGCCGCTACCAAGAGCAATTGCCCAGGAGAGAAATTTAAAGAAACAAAGACTCAGCATTAAAGCTAATGGTATTTTTCCTGATAAAACACTGGTGATATTATCGTAACCTACGCCTAGGGTATGGGGAGCAAAAAAGCCGATTATTCCAACTGCCAAACCGCCAATTGCAGGCCACCACATCCAGTGGATAGGTAATTTTTCAAAGGCATCTTCGATGTGATAGACGACTTTAGTTAGCCCAAGTGAAACAAAGCCTATTATTATGCCCATAAAGCTGTAAATGCCCAGAGCCATATTTGATGGTGAACTAAGTTCAGGCATAGGGAACACGGGGCCTGATTCAAATAGAAACTGGTGCGCGGCGGCACCTGTTATACAAGCGAGTGCTACAGGTAATATGGCTTTGGGTGAAAATTCAAATAGCAGGAGTTCAATGGCCAGAAAAATAGCTGCTATGGGTGTGCCAAATATTGCAGACATACCAGCAGTAGCTCCAGCGGCAAGAATGATTTTGCGCTCATTAGGTGTGATTTTAAATAACTGGCCTAATGTAGATCCTAAAGCACCACCGGTTGCTATTATAGGGCCTTCTGCCCCGAATGGCCCTCCCGTACCTATCGCAATAGCAGAAGAGATGGGCTTTAGAAGCGCAATTGAAGGTTTAATTTTACTTTGGTTAACAAGGATTTGTTCCATTGCCTCTGGAATACCGTGTCCTCTTATTGCTTTAGAGCCATATAGCGCCATTAATCCAACCAGAATGCCCCCAATTGCAGGAATAATAATTACCCATATCCCCAGATGATTGTTTGCAGGGCTGTTGAATTTTAAGTCGAAACTTCCGTAAAATGCAATGTTGGTTATAAGATCTATAAGAGAGATTAGAACTTTTGCAATTAGACAAATTGCAATAGCAACACCAATAGTATGGGCACAAAGGTAAGGTTAATTTATATGCTATAAAAGCTAATTATATTGTTTATGAAATATTTTATGTTTATTTAGTTGTTTATTTTGTATTTTAATATTGTTTAAACAATATTTATTATTTTGGATTTTATGCGTGGATTCTTCTTTTTTGATATTTATATAGTATTATTGCATATCAAATGCCCATATAAAAAATGAAGGAATCTCGTAATCTATGTGATCTTAAAAGCTGTTTTCTGTGTAAATTATGTTTGCCCGAATGGTTGCCGGCACTTCAAATTCAGAAAAAGAATTTTGAGGTAAAAAAAGGCGAGGTTATCTTCAAAGAAGGCGATCCGGTAAACGGGATTTATTTTGTATCTGCTGGAACTGTTAAGGTTCATAAAAGATGGGATAAGGAAAAGGAATTGATTATTCATTTTGCCGGCCCTGAAGATATTATCGGCCATTTGGGTCTCGGGAAAAAACCGTTATATCCAGTTTCGGCTACGGCATTAGAAAATACAGTAGTATGTTATCTGGGGAGAGATTTCTTTGAAACAACGCTAAGGGTAAATACTGATTTAACTTATAAGTTAATGCAGTTTTTTGCAAATGAATTGCAAGACTCTCATAGGGCAATGCGTGATCTGGCGCATATGTCGGTAAAAGCGAGAATAGCACAATCTATTCTGGCTCTGCTACATAAGTTTGGGGTTGATGAGAATGGTTTTATCGCTTTAGGTCTAAGCAGGCAAGATATTGCATCGTACTCAGGAACAACATATGAAACCTTATTTAAAGTAAGTAATGATTTTATAAAAGAGAAGATAATTGAGGTCTCGGGCAGAAACATTCTGGTATTAAATGAAAAGCGGCTTTCAGAGATGATTGGCGTTAACCATTAGCAGTACTAACGGTTAACATTAACCAGCTTCTAATATAAGTACCCAATCCAAAGCATCTCCGCTTGTTGGAGGTGTAAAAGTAAGCTGAGGCTTTTTGTCAATTTTAAATGCCATGCTAAATACACCATTTCTAGGATTAAACCATTTGGCCTTAAAGAATTGCTTTCCTTTCAGATGAGCCGTATTGACATTCAATTTGCGCCCGGTAGGAGTATAAATAAAAGCATAATGCCCATCATTTGCACGGGTGGCACTACAGTGTGCACCGTCTTTAGGGTTATCTCCTAAAATTAAACCCTGATCGGGAATACGGTCAAGCATTGATTGGGATTGGATTAGTTTTTTTACATAGCCCATCTGTTGTGAGCCCGGTAAATCCATTGCTTCTTTCCAGTAATGTCGGGCTAAATTGATTGGTTCGCGGCCGGGAGCGTAGAACTGCCATATGTCGTGGCAGCCATAAGTGTGTCCGAGTGCACCGGCAAATACCTGCCAGTATGCTAATTTTCGAATGTCGTCTGCTGTTGAGAATCCGTTCTTTTTCGCATCAAAACATACCGGATGGTCCTCATAAAGAGGTTCCCCATCAACCACTGGTTTTGTTGGCTTTAAATTGTAATCATAAGAGATCTTATCATAATTACTTCCATCCCTGCAATGTCCTGTCTGGAGCATATTAAAATCCAGCCACTCATCATTATGAAACCAGGTTGATGAACCGCCATTTTCTTTTGGTTGTGGATGAAAAGTCATTAACACTTTATCATTGCCTCCGGCACCTTCAGCAATGCCTTCCGCTAAAGCGCGCCAAATGGCCACATCTTTTTCACCGCGAGGATTACGGTCGCCACCCAATATCCATATAATGTTAGGTTGGCTCTTATATCTGTTGCCAAGAAACTTTCCATATTCCTTTGCGTTTTGAACATTGAAAATTTCAGGGCCTTTTCCCCAGGTACTTTTAAAAACTTTATCGCCCCATAGCGGTAACAGGCCCATGTATAGATTTTTTTTGGCAGCCAATTGAACAAACGCATCAATATCCTTAAAATAGTCTTCATTAAGTTCAGAAACGTTATTGTTTTCCATGGGTTTATGGCCAAGTGCATTGGGCTCATTTATCCCATCCAGCTCGGCCAATATTACCGTTTGAAGTACTGTAAATCCTTTGGATCTGCGGTTATCCATATAGATCTCTGCGTCTTTAAGGGTTAATCTGTGTAATAACTCCCAGGCAGTATCTCCAAGATAGAAAAAAGGCTTACCATCAGCATAAACAAGGAATCTGCGGTTATCTGATACACGCAATTGCTGCATTTTTACATTTTTTCGATTTATTTTTTGACCATAACCTGCTGGAATATTCATTACAGTGAGTAATAATAAGAAGGGCCAGTATATTTTTTTCATATCCATATATTTAATCGAGTTATTGTAATCATATGAACAACTTTTGCATATATTTAATTAACTAAATATAACCAAATAATAAGAGTTAACATCCTGTTCATATTGGAACTCTACTTTTGAATATGCTTCAAGTTGGAAGAAAAGACGAGGAAATAGTTCGACAACTTAAGTTGGGCGATACTGCAGCTTACGATCTCTTGTATGAGATGTATTGGAAGAAGCTGTATGTCCATATATTAACCCGTATTAAAGACGAGGAAGCTGCTAAAGATATTGTCCAGAATGTTTTTATCAATATTTGGGAGCGAAAAGAAACAATCATAATTAATACCAGCCTTGAACAATTTTTGATGGGGGCTGCAAAATTCCAGGTACTCAATTATTTCAGATCAGAAAAAATAGAAGAACGTGTTTTTGATCATACCTTAAGGAAATTTGAAGATGCATCAGTTTCTATTAATGAACTATCGGACTATCTGGATCTGGAAAAGCTTATAGAGGTAGAAATAAAAGGTTTTCCGGAAAAAATGCGCCATGCATACCTGCTTAAACATGCTCATCATTCCACATCTGAAATAGCAGAAAAACTAAACCTTGCTGAGCAGACGGTTTCAAATCATATTTGTGAAGCAATGAGAAGGATCAGGAAGAGGTTAAGTGAAAAATTCCCCGAGCGACTGATTAATTAATACAAACTTAACAATTTCTCAAAGTAGATTCGAGTGTTTGAAGTTACTTATAAGAAAGAGCAGAAGTTTGGAATCAGAGCAGTTTAAAAAAATACTAGAACGTTATGTCAGCGGAATGGCAAGTGACGACGAAAAGCAAATCGTCGAGAATTGGTATGCTTCATACGATGATGAAGCTGCTATGCAAGAGTTTTCTGAATCTGGTAAAGAAGAAATCATTAAGGCTGAAATGGAAAATGCTATTTTAGCCAAGAGGGATAATTTTTCAAATACAAAAGTATCGTTATTTAAACATTACTATAAGTATGCTGCAGTATTGGCTTTAATTATACCCGCACTCTTTTTTGGCAGAAAATTCTTAAAGCCATCAAATGACTTTAAGAAATCTGTAGAAAACGAAGTATTTAGCGTAGTGGAGACTAAAAACGGAGAATACAAAAAGATAATCCTTGCAGATCAATCTGTCATTCAAATGAATCCCAGAACAAAACTGCGGATACCAGCTAAATACGTGCTGAATTCTTCAGGTGAGCCGGTTTATTCCGATAGGTCAATTTTTTTAGATGAAGGAGAAGCTTTTTTTGAAGTTACTAAGGATGCTAAACACCCATTTGTAGTTTATACCAAACAAATTAAAACACGTGTATTGGGTACTAAGTTTGCCGTGAGTACGCAACCGAAAGCCATAACCGAGGTAAGTGTTACTGAAGGAAAAGTGGAGGTGAGCGATAGTAAAAACGTGTTTGATCGTTTGCTCCMTGGCAAACGTTTACACTATAATTCGAAAACAAGTAAATGGAAAACAAGTGATTTTGCTACGCGTGAGCATAACGCATGGTTTGAACAGGTAACAGATCTGGACCATGCTTCGTTTGCAGAATTGGCAAAAGTTATGAAAATTAATTATGGTATAATTCTAAAAGGCAGCAGGACCGCTACTTCAAGTTACTTATATAATATACAAATACGGTCTGCACGTTCACTTGATCAGACTATGAAAATAATTTGTTCAGTACATCAAAATAAATATAGGAGGATAGGAAATGAAATAGTGATATACTAAAAATAAAAAACCGGATCTGAAGCAGATCCGGATTGATAAATTCAACAGGAAGTAGTTTGAGACCCTCTACCTGTTGGATCTTGTAGAATCTTATTTATCAATAAAATAACAAATATATGAAAAAACATTTACTGCTTTTGCAGAAGATTATGCGTTATACACTGCTTATCTACGCCTTTATAATCGCCAGTACGCAAATATTATTTGCAGACAATTCCAGTGGCCAGGTTTTAAATAAAAGAGTCAATATTACCTTTAAAAATGAAAATCTGCTTATTGCGATAGAAAAGCTGCAAATGAAAAGCGGAGTCGATTTTGCCTACGACCCGGCATACCTAAAACTTAAAAGATTCAGAACCCAGGAGAAAGATTTTAGTAACGAAAAAATAGAAGAAATTTTAAAATCTATTTTTGACGAAACGGGTCTTACTTTCCGCGAAGAGGTGAAAGGAACCATCACCTTAATTAAAAATGAAGATCCCGGTAAAATTACCGGTAAAATTGTTGACGAAAAAGGCGAGCCACTCCCTGGAGCGAGCATCAAAATTCTAGAACTAAATACRGGAGTGCAGAGTAAGGTTGATGGTACTTATAGTATTAATGTTGCACCGGGTGTTTACACACTTGTAGTTAGTTTTGTGTCTTACGGCTCATCTACACAGAGCAGGGTTGTGGTAAAACCCGGAGAAACAACAACACTAAATGTTTCACTTACTGCGCAAACAGGCACTTTAAATGAGGTATTGGTAGTTGGGTATGGCACACAGAAAAGAGAAAACCTTACGGGAGCTGTTGATCAGATCTCTTCGAAATCATTAGAGAACAGACCTGTGCCTAACCTTACACAAGGACTTCAAGGGCTGCTACCCAATCTGAACATCAAAATGATGGACGGAAAGCCAACGCAGTCACCGAGCTATAACATCAGGGGAACTACGTCTATTGGGCAGGGCGGAAGTGCATTGATTCTGATTGATGGTTTTGAAGGAGATCCAAGTTTGCTGAACCCAAATGATGTAGAAACAGTGTCTATTCACGTTAATAAAACCCAGAAATTTTCTCAGGCTTACTTAGATGAGTTTAAAAGAAGAGCCGAATCGGGACAACCTTACAATGAAGTAGAGGTAAATCCAACAACAGGTGAGTATACTTATTACGGAAATACAGACTGGTATGGTCAATTGTACAAAAAAAATACAGTAGCTACAGAAAACAATTTGTCCATCAGTGGGAGTAGTGATAAAACCTCCTTTCTGGTTTCAGGTCGTTTTTTAGGGCAGGATGGACTTTTCAGGTATAACACTGATGACTACAACATGAAAAACATCCGTGCAAAGGGATCTGTACAGGTATTTCCATGGCTAACCATAGAAAACAATGCCGACTACTCTGTAATGAATTATCATAATCCTATTAACGTAGGAGAAGGCGGAGGAATCTGGAGGAACATTGCGGATGAGGGTCACCCGACTATGCCGATGTTTAACCCTGATGGTTCCATGACTTTTACTGCTGTATATACTGTAGGAGATTTCTATTATGGAAAGAACGGTATTGATACGAAAAGACAGGTTTTTAGGAATATCACCGGATTGAGATCCAATTTCTTTAATAATAAATTTAGGGTTAATGCTGATTTTACCTTCCGTAATACCAATAATGGTATTAACCAAAAACGCGTTCAGGTACCGTACAGTAATATAAAAGGGATTACTTCTTATGTAGGTACTACTACCAATGACCTTTTATTCGATAGAAGAGAAACACAATACCTGGCTGCAAATATCTATGGTGAGTTTGAAGACAAATTCGGCGACGATCATTATTTAAAAGTAATGGCCGGATATAACTATGAAGAATCTACCTACAAGAGACTCTCTACGCAGCGGAACGGGATCATTTTTGAAGATGCAACTGATTTAAATCTGGCACTCGGACAAGCAATTAATACATTAGGAGCTTATGAGCAATGGGCAATATTAGGTGGTTTTTCAAGATTGAACTATTCCTTTAAAGACCGTTACCTGTTAGAGGTAAATGCGCGCTATGATGGATCCTCAAAATTCCCTTCTGGTCAGCGTTACGGATTCTTCCCTTCGGTTTCAGCCGGATGGAGAGTTAATAAGGAATCTTTCTGGAATGTTTCAGATAAAATTATCTCAGACCTGAAAGTACGTGCATCTTATGGCTCATTGGGTAACGGAAATATAAATTCGTATGAATTTCAGGAGCTTTTTCTTGTCTCGCAGTCACCATTGGTACTGGGAGGTGTAAGGCCTCAAACCACTAAGCAACCTGGTGTGCTTCCAGACCAGATTACCTGGGAAACTTCTACTACCACCAACTTTGGTTTAGATCTGGCAATGTTGTCTAACCGTCTGACTTTCAGTGGCGACGCCTATGTTCGGAAAACTACTGATATGTTTACCGTAGGTTTAACAGCTCCTGCTGTTTTTGGAAATACTGTACCAAAAGGAAACTATGCAGATTTGACAACCAGAGGATGGGAAGCCTCAATATCATGGAACGACAGGATTGGTAATGCAGATAAACCTTTTAAATATAATGTTCGCTTAACCCTATCTGATAGCAAATCGAAGATTGATAAGTACAACAACCCCACTAAATTGCTTACAGATGTAGGAAATAACGGGACCGGTAAGGAGTATTACGAAGGCCAGACAATAGGAGAGATCTGGGGCTATGAAACAGAAGGTTTCTTTATAGATCAGGCTGATATTGATGCACATGCCAAGCAAAGCCCGCAAATGCGCGCCTCACCAACCAATATCTGGTATCCTGGCGACATCAAACTGAAAGATACCAATGGTGATGGTTTTGTGAATATTGGAGACAATACTGTGGACAAACCAGGCGATAGAAGAATTATAGGAAATTCTGCTCCAAGATATTTGTATAGCATAAGTCTTGGTGCCGACTGGAACAATTTCTTTTTCTCTACATTCTTCCAGGGTGTTGGTAAACAGCAATGGTACCCGAGTACAGAAACCGAAATGTTCTGGGGTCAGTACAACAGGCCATACAACAACATTCCTACTTTTCATGTGGGCAATATGTGGACACCTGAAAACACAAATGCTTATTTCCCAAGAACGATGTCGCGTGCGGCTTCCAGCAACACCAATAGGGAGCTTGGCGTAGCGCAAACTAAATACCTGCAGAATGTTGCTTATTTGAGGATGAAGAACCTTCAGATTGGTTACAATTTACCTGCAAAACTGATTTCACGTATTGGGGCGCGCTCAGCAAAAATATTTTTTTCAGGAGAGAACCTATTCACCTACTCGCCACTCTATAAAATTGTGAAAACCATAGATGTGGAGAACGCAGTACCCTCAGATCAGGATCTGAACTCAGGCAGTACCAACGGAGATGGTTACAACTATCCTTTGATGAAAAGCTATTCATTAGGCTTAAGCTTAGGGTTTTAACCGTTATTGATGAACATTATAAACAGATAATCATGAAAAAACAATATATATGGATACTACTGAGCTGCTTGTGTTTTACAGCCTGTAAGAAGCTTGATCAGGAACCTCAATCTACCCCAACAAATAAAGCTGTTTTTGGCAGTGAAAGTGGTCTGAAGCTCTATACCAACTCTTTTTATGCAATGGATTTCTTGCCTAAGAATTCCACCAGTCAGGATGCTGTTTCTGACTACCTGGCTGTAAAATCTGTTTCCGATTTTATAAGACCGGGGATATTCACTCCAAGCCAGAGTACGGGGTGGACATGGACAGACCTTAGAAACATCAATTACTTTATTGAAAATTGTAAAGATCCTTCTGTTCCTATTGATATTAGAAATAACTATCTGGGTATAGCCAGATATTTCAGGGCATATTTTTATATGGAGAAAGTGAAGAGATTTGGTGACGTACCATGGATTGGCAAACCGCTGAACATCAATGACCCTGCATTATACGCCGGTCGTGATAAAAGAACGCTGGTGATGGATTCTGTGCTAGCCGACCTTGATTTTGCCTGTGCTAACATCAAAGCAACTAACGATGCAACCCGCAGTACAGTTACCAAATGGGTGGCCTACGCTTATAAGTCCAGAATCTGTCTATTCGAAGGAACTTTCAGAAAATACCATACTGAACTTGGCCTGCAGTCTAGCGCATCTGCATGGCTTGAAAACGCTGCATCAACCGCAAAAGAGATTATGGATAAAGGAGGGTATTCAATCAACACAGCCGGAGGCCCGGGTGTTTCCTATCGTCAGGTATTTACCAGCACAGTCCCTGTTGCAAGTGAAGTACTACAGGCCGCTGTAAGTGACCTTACTTTAAATGTATTGAATGAGGCAAACTGGTGGTGGACCAGCGGTACATATGGTGCCAAAGCAAGTTTTACCAGAACATTTATCAATACATATTTGAATCTGGATGGAACTCCCTTTACCAACGACCCTGCTTATACCACTATGCTGTTTAAGGATGAAGTGAAAAACAGAGACCTTAGATTGAAACAGACCATCCGCTCTGGAAATTATAAAAGAATAAGTGGAGGTGTACAAATTCCTGCGCCTCCGGTATTCTCGTATACTTTTACCGGTTATCAACCGATAAAATGGACATTGGATGACATGTATTATGATGCCGGAGCACTTAATATTAACTCGATTGCATTATTCCGTTATGCTGAAGTGCTGTTAAACTATGCGGAAGCCAAAGCAGAACTTGGTACACTTACTAACGAAGATTGGGCTGCAACCGTTGGAGTACTTAGGGCAAGAGGCGGGATAACAGGTGGATTATCAGCAAAGCCAATAATTGCGGATCCGTACCTTATTGCTAACTATTTTCCTGGAATTACTGATCCATCTATTTTGGAAGTAAGGCGAGAAAGGGGGATTGAGCTTAGTCTTGAAGGTCTTCGCTACAGTGATATCTTAAGATGGAAAAGAGGCCCGCTTATGGATCAGGAATGGGACGGTTTTTATGTTCCTGCTTTGGTTACACCTATGGATCTTAATGAAGATGGCATACTTGACGTAGCTTTCTATCAAGGTGCAAAACCAAAACCTGAAGTTGCAGGAGTTACGTATGTGGACGTTTCAGCAACAATTGGCGGTAAAACAAATTCCCAGTTGCTCAAAAATGGTACTTTTGGAGAGCTAATCTGGATGAATGAAATAGTGAGGAAGTGGGATGATAAAATGTATTATTATCCAATTCCTCAGGCAGATTTACAAAAGAACCCTGCTCTTGGACAGAATCCAGGTTGGCAAGGCAACTAATTAGATTATAAAACAAATTAAATAGACATGAAAATAAGACAAATCATTCTTTCTATATTTTTGGTAGTAATGAGCGTTAGCGCTTTTGCTCAAAAATTCACTATTGGATCTTTTAATATTCGTTATGACAATGCCGGAGATGAAGGTAACAGATGGTCGCAAAGGGCTCCTGTAGCTGCAAATCTCTTACGTTTTCACGAATTCGATATCTTCGGTATTCAGGAAGGATTAAAGAATCAGGTTGACGACCTAAGTAAATTGTTGCCAGAGTATGCACATTACGGTTTAGGTCGCGATGATGGTAAAGACGCTGGTGAGCACTCCTCTATCTTTTACCGTCAGGATAAATTTAAGTTACTTGATAAAGGTGATTTTTGGTTGTCTGAAACGCCTGACAAACCAGGAAAAGGATGGGATGCTACTTGCTGTAATCGTATTTGTACCTGGGTACATCTTCAGGATATAAGCAGTGGTAAAAAGTTTTACTACTTTAATGCGCACTTTGATCATCAAGGTAAAATTGCACGTGTAGAAAGTGGAAAGCTAATTGTAAAAAAGATCAGCGAAATAGCAGGTGATGCCCCAGCTGTTTTTACCGGAGATTTGAATGGCGGTCAAAAGAGCGAATGGTATTTAACATTGGCCAATTCAGGTATTTTAACTGATACCTATACGCAGGTTAAACAT